>JAXDQF010000280.1:0-66743 GCA_034668025.1 Gammaproteobacteria bacterium
TCACGTGCCCCTCACCGACGCCCAGGCCGCGCCTGACCTTTTCGCCGCGCTCGGAGAACACGACTTCGGGTTTGCCCCAGGAATTCTGCACAACACCCACATCCCGAATCCACACACCGTGGGCGAAGCCGGTTCCCATTGCTTTGACGATCGCTTCTTTCGCCGCAAAACGCATGGCAATGAAGCGCTCGGGCCGCTTGGTCCGGGTGAGTTGGGCACGCTCGGCGGGCATGAGCAGGTGATCCGTAAACCGCGAGCCGAACCTCTCGAGCGTGCGCGTGATGCGCTTGGCCTCCAGAACATCGACGCCGATTCCGAAGATCATGCGCGCACGGCCGCCATCAACTGCTTCATGTCGCGGACCGCGACCGACAACCCATCGAACAGCGCGCGCGCCACGATGGAATGCCCGATGTTCAATTCGACGATGTCGCGAATGGCCGCAACGGGCTGGACGTTGTGATAGTTGAGCCCGTGACCCGCATGCACCTCGATGCCCAAGCCCGCTGCGAGGCGTGCTCCTGAGCGCAGGCGCTCCAGCTCGGTCGCCTGGTGCGACCCTTCACGCTCCGCATAGGCACCCGTGTGCAACTCAACGACGGGCGCGCCGATTTCGGCAGCGGCCTCGATCTGTCGCGAATCCGGGTCGATGAACAAGGCAACCCGGATACCGTGTCCGGCGAGAGCCTTGGTAGCTTCGGTGAGCCGCGGGATCTGGCTGGCCACATCCAACCCGCCCTCGGTGGTGATCTCCTCACGCTTTTCAGGCACGAGACAACAGTCGGACGGGCGCACATCGGCCGCAATACCGAGCATCTCGTCGGTCACGGCCATCTCCAGGTTCATGTGCGTCTTCAGCAGTCCTTTCAACACCCGCACGTCGTTGTCTTGAATGTGCCGCCGGTCCTCGCGCAGATGCAGCGTGATGCTGTCTGCGCCCGCCATCTCGGCCGCGAGGGCGGCATGTATGGGGTCAGGATGGCGCCCGCGCCGTGCCTGGCGCAGTGTCGCGACGTGATCGATGTTGATACCTAAAGCTAACGTCATTGGATTCCCAATATCGGCGCTACGCGCCGGTAAACCTCTCTCTGCGGATGACGGCCTTGGCGACCGCCCTGGTGGTCAGCTCGCGGCCCTCCAGGCATTGCGCCAGCGCGGCCTGTAATACCCGCCGCGCATCTTCCAGGTCCCGCACGGTTTGCAGCTCCTCGTTCGCGAGGCTGATCAGGGAGTGCCCCGACACGGCCCCCGCGGCTTCCGCCACTGTTGGGAACAACCCCTGCGCCGGGCGGAAATGATAGTACTCGTCGGGCTCGACGGCTTTGCCGGTCTGCGCTTCGGTGGCGAGATCCAGCCCGTAGCCCAATGTGTCGAGCAGCCGCTTCTCGAAGATTCTCAGGGACGGCTCCAGGAGCATTCCACGCCGCAAGCCATCCACGGTCGCATGATAGTCATCGAACAGCGCAGGCTGCGGATCGTGTCGGGTGGTCAGCTTCATCAGCAGCTCATTCAGATAGAACGAGGCCATGAGCGATCCGGCCGGAACGGCCGGATTGGAGTCGGCGCTCTCAGCGCCGGTGAGCTGTGCAGCCTCACCCCGCCCGCTCCAGGACAACAACAGCAGCTGGAACGGTTGCAGGACCGAAGCCAGTTTGGCCTTGGGTCCGCGCACGCCACGCGCAAACAGGGACAGCCGCCCGTGATCGCGGCTGATCACCTCGAGGATCCGGCTGGTATCTCTGTAGGGCCTGTGATGGAGGATGTAGGCCGGAGCGAGACTGATGCGGCGAACGTTGCGGGTCATTCGACGCCGAGATGCTTGAGCGCGCGGGCATTGTCAGCCCAGTTCTCGCGTACTTTCACCCACAGGTTCAGATGCAGACGGCGACCCAGGAGGTCATTGAGAGCGATGCGGGCTGAGCGCCCCACGCGCTTCAGGCGCTCGCCTTTCGCCCCGATCACAATCGGTTTCTGCCCGTCCCTGTCGACCCAGATTGAGGCGTCCACTGTCAGCTGGCCGTCCGCTTCCACCATCTGCTCCACTTCAACCGCCACACCGTAAGGGACTTCCTGGTTGAGCTCCAAAGTCAGTTTCTCGCGGATCATTTCCGCGATCCGGAACTCGAGGCTGCTTTCCGTCACATCCCCTTCGGCATACATCGCCGGAGCCACCGGCAGGAGGGCCGCAATGGTCTTTTTCAGCGCTTCCACGTTGTCGGACTTGAGTGCCGAGATCGGCACGATGGACGCGAAAGCATGGCGCTTGGCCAACTCCGCAATGTAGGGCAGCAATCGATCGCGCGGCCGGACCTGGTCGATCTTGTTCACGGCGGCGATGGCCGGCAGGCCGGAAGCCACCACCCGCTCCAACGCCAGGTCATCCTCGGCAGTCCACTTGGTGGCATCGATGACGAGCACCACCAGATCGGCATCATTCAGCGACGCAGAGGCCGTGCGATTCATGGCCCGGTTGAGCGCCCGACTGCCGTGTTGGTGCAACCCCGGCGTGTCCACGAATGCAATCTGTGCATTCGGCAGGTGCGAGATGCCGACGATCCGGTGCCGGGTGGTCTGCGGCCGGGGTGTCACGATGCTGAGCTTCTGTCCCACCATCGCATTGAGCAGTGTTGATTTGCCCACGTTGGGACGACCGACGAGGGCTGCAAAGCCACTGCGGAATTCGCTGGCGGAGTCGGCTGCGGGCTGGGTCATCTTAGGTTTGATTACTCGACCGTTTCGATGGCTTGGAGAATGTGTTCGGCTGCTTCCTGCTCGGCGCGGCGGCGGCTGGAGCCACTGCCCTCCGCACGCCGGCCAATCTCCGGCACGTCGCAGATAACGTGAAAGGTTTGTTCGTGCGCCTCGCCTTCGGTGCGATCCACGCTGTACCGCGGAAGCGCGAGGCCTCGTGACTGCAGATACTCCTGCAGCCGCGTCTTTGCATCCTTGAGCGACGCCGGAGCAGGAAGCGCGGCCACCCGTGGCTCGAACAGCGCTTCAATGACTTTTTGTGCAGCGCCCAGCCCGCCGTCCAGGAACACTGCACCGCACACCGCCTCCAGGGCGTCTGCCAGTATCGATTGGCGCCGGAACCCGCCGGTCTTCAGCTCACCGGAGCCCAGCTGGAGCACCTCACCCAGGCCGAGCTGAGCGGCCACTTCCGCCAGGGGCTCGGCGCTGACCACCCGCGCGCGCAGGCGGCTCAGGTCCCCTTCGGACCCATCGGGGAAGGCAAAGAACAGGTGCCGCGCAATAACCAGGTTGAGGACCGCATCGCCGAGGAATTCCAGGCGCTCGTTGTTTGGACCGGGCGCACTGCGATGAGTCAGGGCTGCAATGAACAGCTGTGGATCACGCGGTTCGTAGCCGAGCTGCTCGCGTATCCAACGGACGGGCCACTCCCCGCCGGTCATGTCCAATGCGAAAACATTTACTGGTTGCTCTCACTCCCGAGAGTGACCGACTTGTCGAAGCTTACGAGTATAAAGACGTTTGAGAACAATGGCGCCTGGTCGTCGTAAGCGGCCTCCATGAGCCAGTTTCGCCCGTCACGCGTGATCTTGAAGTCCTTCAAGTCGGGAAACTCGACGGCGTCGACCTGGAGGTGCTTGCCGAGCGACACGCGAATGAGCTCCGCACTGGCGACATCGCCACCTTTGAACTCCGATTTCACCTGCTCCATGCAGTGTGCCACGTTCATGTAGTTCAGATAGATGGGCGTCAACCGGATGCCGGCATACACACAGATGCCGACCGGGACCAACAGGACGATCCAGCCTATGAACGTCACGCCTCTCTGCTTCGACCGCATCGAAATCTCCCGCGTTGCGCCCGGGTGCCTTACTTGATTGCGGAGCCGAGACGGCTCCACTTCGGGCCACCGGTGCGTTTGAGGTCCCAATTGAACCAGATTCGTGTCGCCTTGCCGACCAGGTTGTCCTCGGGCACGAAGCCCCAGACCCGCCCGTCCTCACTGTTGTCCCGGTTGTCGCCCATCATGAAATAACTTCCGGGCGGCACCGTCGTCTCGAACGCCGGTCCCTCGCCGACCAGGGCATCGGCCGTCGAGCCGCCCTCGCCGCCGCAATAGTAACCGCGCGACTCGCTGCGGTCGCAGCCTGCGGGGGTTACCCCGCTGGGAAACAGCGGCACCGGACACAACATCGACTGGTGAACATGCAACCCGAGGTGCTCCTCGGCGAGTTGCATATTGATGTAGCAGCCGTCGTTGTACGGGGCGATGATCTTGAAAGGCACGGGTTGGCCGTTGATCGTAATACGATCACTACGAACCTCCACATGATCGCCCGGAAGGCCCACCAGCCGCTTGATGTAGTTCACGGAAGGATCGCGCGGATAGCGGAATACCACCACATCGCCCCGCTGCGGCTCCCCAACGGGGATGACTTTGCGGTTGATCACCGGCAGCCGCAAGCCGTAGGCGTACTTGTTGACGATGATGAAATCCCCGTCCAGCAGGGTCGGCATCATGGAATCCGAGGGGATCCGGAACGGCTCGAAAATGAATGACCGCAGCACGAGGACGACCAGCGCCACCGGAAAGAAGCTGCGGGCATAGTCGACCGTGCCGGGCTCGGGAATCAGGGCGGGGTCTTTGCCGGCGGCCCGGGCCGCCTTGGTGCGCCCGCGGCGCAGGATTGCAACATCCAGCAGCCACGCCACACCGGTGATGGCCGTGATGCCGAACAGCACGGCACTGAAATCCAGCCGTTCAGCCAGCAACAGGCGCACCACCGCTGCCAGGATGAGCAGCGGCAGCAGCAAGTAAAGCGTCTTCATCAGCGTCGGATCGGCCGGCGGTGCCGGTGAGGCCGCGATCTGCCGGCGCGAACGCAGGAACCAGTCGTCGACGATGACGATCAACCCGACAGGCAATGCCAGCCAGGACAGTAGCTCGATAGTCTGCAAAAACATGGTGGCGCTTGCTAACTTTTCTTGCCGACTTGCAGCACCGCCAGGAAAGCCTCCTGGGGAATCTCGACCTGGCCGACCTGCTTCATGCGCTTCTTACCTTCCTTCTGCTTCTCGAGGAGTTTCTTCTTGCGGCTGATGTCGCCGCCATAACACTTTGCCAACACGTTCTTGCGCAGAGCCTTCACCGAGGCGCGCGCAATGACCGCCGTACCGATTGCCGCCTGCACGGCCACTTCGAACATCTGCCGCGGAATGAGCTCCTGCATCTTGTCCACCAGCTCGCGGCCGCGCTGATAGGAGTTTTCGCGGTGCACGATGATAGACAACGCATCGACCTTGTCGCCGTTGATGAGGATGTCGAGCTTCACCAGCGGACCCGCTTCGAAATGACTGAATTCGTAGTCAAACGAGGCATAGCCACGGCTCACCGACTTCAAGCGGTCGAAGAAGTCCAACACCACTTCGGCCATCGGCAGCTCGTACTGCAGCGACACCTGGGTGGCCACGTACGTCATCTTCTTCTGCCGGCCGCGCTTGTCGTTGCACAGCTTCAACACCGCACCGACATAGTCCGGCGGCACCAGGATGTTGGCCGTGATGATGGGCTCGCGGATCTCTTCGGTCTCGTTCAACGGCGGCAGTTTGGCCGGATTATCCACGTACACCACCGTGCCGTCGGTCTTCGCGACCTCATAGACCACCGTCGGCGCGCTGGTCACCAGCTCGAGGTTGTACTCCCGCTCCAGCCGTTCCTGCACGATATCCATGTGCAACAGCCCGAGAAAGCCGATGCGGAAGCCGAATCCCAACGCACCGGACACCTCCGGCTCGTAATGCAGGGCCGAGTCATTCAGGCGCAACTTGGAGAGCGCATCGCGGAATGCTTCGTAGTCCTCCGAGTTGATGGGAAACAGACCGGCGAATACCCGCGGCTTGATCTGTTTGAACCCCGGCAGGCTGTCGGGGCTGGGGCGATTCTCCAGGGTGATGGTGTCGCCTACCGGCGCGCCGTCGATTTCCTTTATGCCGGCAATGACGAAGCCAACGTCGCCGGTGGCCAGCTCGCGCAGCACCACGGACTTGGGAGTGAAGCGCCCGAGCTTGTCGACCGTGTGACTGCGCCCGGTGGAAATGATCCGCAGCTTGTCGCCGGTCCTGATGCTGCCGTTCATGACACGGACCAGTGACACGACACCCACATAGTTGTCGAACCACGAGTCGATGATCAGCGCTTGCAGGGGCGCGTCGGGATCGCCCTTGGGAGGCGGGATGCGCTTGACCAGCGCTTCCAGCAGATCGGGTACGCCCTCGCCCGTCTTGGCGCTGACACGCACGGCATCCGTTGCGTCGATGCCGATGATCTCCTCGATCTCCTGGCTCACCCGGTCCGGGTCGGCCGACGGCAAGTCGATCTTGTTGATGACGGGCAGGACCTCGAGTCCCTGCTCGATAGCGGTGTAGCAGTTGGCAACGCTTTGCGCCTCGACGCCCTGGGAAGCATCCACGACCAGGAGCGCGCCGTCACAGGCAGCCAGCGACCGCGACACTTCGTACGAGAAGTCGACGTGGCCCGGCGTGTCGATCATGTTCAGCTGGTAGCGCTGCCCGTCCCGGGCGTCGTAATAAAGAGTGACGCTCTGGGCCTTGATGGTAATGCCGCGCTCGCGCTCGAGCTCCATGTTGTCCAGCACCTGCTCCTGCATCTCCCGATCCTGCAGCCCTCCGCATAGCTGGATCAGCCGGTCAGCCAGGGTGGACTTGCCGTGATCGACGTGGGCAATAATCGAGAAATTTCGTGTGAGCAGCATGTATATCGGTCTATGGGCCGCAATCGCCTACGGCGCTTGCGGCGGAATCGGGGTCAGCGCTTCTTTTGACGCCCGGCAAAAGGCGCGACTTTTGCCGGGAAGGCACCATAGCCGGCGGCGGCGGGGATTCTACATTTATTGCCTGCAGGGCGCCGAAACGCTTATCTGAGGAGCCGTCTGAGCTCGTCCGCGTCGAGGCGGTGCTTGCAAACCACCGTACCGTCCAGGAGCAGGACGGGGACATTGAGGCCGTACCGCCGGACCAGCTCCGGATCCCCGTCGACATCGACGACGCCGACGGGAGGAAGCTGTATTTTACGACCCAGCGCCTCGAGCTCGGCCACCATCTCATCGCACAGGTCGCAGTCCTGCCGGTGGACCACGGTCAAGCGGGATTCCACCGGGGAAATCAATGCTTGGGGACGAGGGCCGGGGCGGTCCCCTGGGAGGAAAATGAGCTGGCGATCGAGCGGACGGTCGCAGGCGGAACCTCACCCACGGCAGTGACCTTTCTGCCGCCCATCACCGTCGAATACACCGAAGACGAGCCCACTCGCGAGGATTCCTCGGTCACCTCTTCGCCATTGGGCCCTTCCTGGGTGGTGGTCTTCGTCTCCATTTCCACAAAGACGGACACGGAGGCCAAGCCATCGCTGAACACCAGGTGCGAAACGGGATCGGTCGATCCCGGCATCACCTGGGCCGAGCGCGCCGCCATCTTGAAACCGGGCGGGAGCTTCAGCGCATTCCAGACCAGCGAGGCATTTTCCGGCGGCTCCTTTCCAGGCAGCGACTCATTGCGCAGCCATTGAAACCCGTCCGTAGAGACGTCAGGTTTGAATGCCGAATCGGGTATTCGGGGAGACAGCGTGAGGCTGGCGAAAACGATCTGCTCTATAACCCTGCCGTGCCCATCGCATAGTTGGGTCTTGAGCGGCATCGCTGTCGTCTCGTCGATCCACAACCGATACCCATAACGGAACTCGTCTTTGGGCAATACCGTAATCACGCGGGTATCCCGCCGGTTCAAGCGCGTCCTGGCAACTTCCTGGATATCGTAGAAAGCCGCGGTCTGTTCATTGACTGCGGGGAAGCCGCCGAGCAGCGATTCATCAGCGGGCCGTCTCTCCACCAGGACCGTTTTCTTGTCGGGGAGGTAGCAGGCCAGGTCAGGGCCACTGCGAATGAACTCGCGGCCGGACCCATCGAGTGAAACGAGGCGCTCGGCAACCGCGCCATCCTGGACGCGGTGGATGATGCGCAGCATCTCCACTTTGCCACCCTGCCAATGCGAGAACGTGCCGTCGTAGTTGCGCGTCGTCAGCGCCTGATTCATCCGCTCGAGCCACTTAGCTGGCTCCTCAGCAGCAACGGCCGTCGCTACGACCATCGCGAGAGCAAGCCAACTGATTCGCTCTCTAGTGCGGGCTCTTGGCATCGTCGCTCACATCCTCAGTTGGTTCATCGGACCCGGAGGGTGCTCCGGCAGTTCCCGACTCACTCGCCATAAAGGCGGAGAGGAGATTACGTCGATTTACCGGCGAGGAAAACTCACTGTGAGCGACGACATAGTTGGCCAGTTGAGTGGACGGAACGATCGAGCGGCGAGGCAGCGTCTTCGGGACCACATAGCTGTCCGGAGCCGCCTGAGTGGTATCAACGCCTCGTGCGACGAGCGTCTGACTCGCCGCTGCGGGCGGTGCCTGCGCAGCCACTTGGCCGCCTGGCGACGGCGCCTCATACCTCAAGAACAGAATGGCCGCAGCGGCAACACTGGCAGCCAGCGCGGCCCCACCAACCGGCATCCACCAGCGCGGCGTGGTGGCTTTCTGCGGTCGTGCGCCCACCGGCTCGGCGATAACGGCCGGTTCGGCAGTAATGACCCTGTTGACGCGTATGGCCAGGTCGGAATTCAACCGAACCCCACCTTCCGCGCGGATCGTAGCGCCGATTGCGGCGTACCGCCCCCAGCGCGCTTTCAGATCCTCATCCCGGGAAAGGCGGCGGGCCAGCAGCTCGCATTCGGCGGCCGGCAGCTCGTTGTCGAACATGGCGGACAGTTGACTGTCGAGCTCCTCGTTCATCCCATATCCTCCGTGCGGCCCAGGCCGCCCTCGAATACTTCCCGCAGGCGGCGGTCGATTGCTTCACGCGCCCTGAATATCCGCGATCTGACCGTACCCACGGGACAGTCCATCGCGGCTGCAATCTCTTCGTATGACAACCCGTCGAGCTCGCGCAGGACGATGGCGGTCTTCAAATCTTCCGGCAAAGCCTCAATCGCGGCGTTGACGGTGCTGCGGATCTCGTCGGTTAACACCAGCCCTTCGGGTGTTTCGGAATCTTTCATTCGGCCTTGCATATCGTAGGACTCTTCGGTGGCGTCGGTGCTGCGGTCGATGTTGTATTCAATGGGGCTGCGGTCGCGGGAGACGACGGCATTCTTGGCGGTGTTGATGGCGATGCGATACAGCCAGGTATAAAAGGCACTGTCACCGCGAAACTGCGGCAAGGCGCGGTACGCCTTGATGAAAGCTTCCTGAGCGATGTCCTCGGCTTCGGCCGGATTGCGCACATACCGCATAACGAGCTTGACGAGTTTGTGCTGGTACTTGCGTACCAGCGCATCGAACGCGCCCTTGTCGCCGCTCTGGACGCGTCGAACCAGGCTGAGATCGCTTACATCGGCGCTCATGGCGCCTTACTCCCGCAGGGAAAATGGCCGCCGCGCCGCGACCTGAATAGACCCTGAACTCCTATTAAAGTTCAGGCTCCGCACAGATATTCTCCCACGCGGCTGTCTCTGATGGCGGCCACGAGTCGGGCCACGTGAGGCTCGGTCGCGGGAGTGTGACCGAACAGGTAGTCGGCGAGCAGCGGATCGGGCAGCTCCAGCAGCTCGGTCAGCGCGGCACGCTCTTCGGACGATGCGTTGGCGAGCTGCGAGCGGACATAACGCTCCAGGAGCACGTCCAGCTCCTTCATACCCCGACGGCACCGCCACAGGAGACGGCGGCCTTCCTGATCCAACCCGCCCGACTGTGGGGTCTGTCTCAGGACTGTCGCTCCACCATCATCTTCTTGATCTCCGCGATCGCCTTGGCAGGATTCAAATCCTTCGGGCACACGTCCGTGCAATTCATGATCGTATGACAGCGGTACAGCCTGAAGGGGTCTTCCAGCTCATCGAGCCGCTCCCCGGTCGCCTCGTCCCGGCTGTCGATGATCCAACGATACGCTGCCAGCAGCGCGGCCGGTCCTAAAAATCGATCGCTGTTCCACCAGTAGCTGGGGCAAGCGGTCGAGCAGCACGCGCAGAGGATACAGGCCGCCGGACGATCGATCTTCTCTTGATCCTCCTTGGACTGCAGGCGCTCCCGATCAGGCGGCGGCGGGGTTCGGGTCTGCAGCCACGGCTTGACCGATGCGTACTGCGCGTAGAAATTCGTCAGGTCCGGAACCAGATCTTTGACCACGGGCATGTGCGGCAGCGGGTAAATCGCTACCTGCGAGCCCAGATCCTCCATCGAGGTGGTGCAGGCGAGCCGATTCAGTCCATCGATGTTCATGGCACACGAACCGCAAATGCCCTCGCGGCAGGACCTGCGGAATGTGAGGCTCGAGTCGAGGGTCGACTTGATCTGGATCAGCGCGTCCAGAACCATCGGGCCCACGCCCTTCATGTCGACCTCGAACGTGTCTACCCGCGGGTTCTCGTTCGACTCCGGCTCAAAGCGGTAGATCCGGAAGGTTCGCAGCTTGGCCGCGCCCGGTGATTTGTGAACCTTGCCGGGGCGGATGCGGGAATTCTCAGGGAGGCGAAATTCGGCCATGTCAGCATTTGCTCTTTAGTACGTCCGGGCTTTGGGCGGGACCGTCTCGACTTCGTCAGTCAGCGTTTCGAGGTGCACGGGGCGGTAGTCAAAGCGCACCTTTCCAGGTCCCTCCACCCACACCAGCGAGTGCTTCATCCAGTTCTGATCATCGCGATTGGGGAAATCCTCACGCGCCTGCGCGCCGCGGCTTTCCTTCCGGTTCGCTGCCGAATGAATCGTCGCGGTGGCCTGGAGCAGCAGGTTCTCCAGCTCCATCGTCTCAATCAGGTCTGTATTCCAGACGAGCGAGCGGTCGGTCACGCGAACGTCCGGGAATGTCTCGAACGTCTTCTGGAGTTTGCCGATGCCCTCGTTGAGCGATTCGCCCGTGCGGAAGACAGCGGCGTCGAGCTGCATGGTCTTCTGCATCTCGAGGCGTATCTCAGCCGTGGGCCGCGAGCCATTCGCATTCCGCAGCTTGTCCAGTCGGGAAATGGCCAGGTCAGCGCCATCCTTCGCAAGCGCTTTGTGACCCGTGCCGGGCTTGACGATTTCGGCGCAACGGCGCGCCGCTTCTCTTCCAAACACAACCAGGTCGAGCAGCGAGTTGGATCCGAGGCGATTGGCTCCATGCACGGAAACACAGGCGGCCTCGCCGACGGCCATCAGACCGGGCACGATGCTATCGGAGTTGCCGTCCTTGGGACGAAGCACCTCGCCGTGATAGTTACAAGGGATGCCGCCCATGTTGTAGTGAACCGTGGGCTGCACGGGAATCGGCTCCTTCGTAACATCGACGCCGGAGAAGATTCGGGCCGTCTCGGCGATCCCCGGGAGGCGCTCATGAATGACTTCGGGACCGAGGTGCTCCAGGTGCAGCTCGATGTGGTCGTGCTCGGCACCCACGCCCCGCCCTTCTCGTACCTCAACCGTCATTGCGCGACTGACAACGTCGCGGGAGGCGAGATCTTTCGCGTTCGGCGCGTAGCGCTCCATGAAGCGCTCGCCCTTGGAGTTGGTCAGATAACCGCCCTCGCCGCGCGCGCCTTCGGTAATCAGACAGCCCGCGCCGTAAATGCCGGTCGGATGGAACTGAACGAATTCCATGTCCTGCAGCGGAAGTCCCGCGCGCAAAACCATGGCATTGCCGTCACCGGTGCAAGAGTGTGCGGAGGTGCAGGAGAAGTACGCACGACCGTAACCGCCTGTGGCCAGAATGGTCATGTGGGCGCGGAAGCGGTGAAGCTTCCCTTCCGTCATATCGATCGCTACGACACCGCGGCAGGCGCCGTTCTCCATGATCAGATCAATCGCGAAGTACTCGATGAAGAAGGTCGCGGAATGTCGGATCGACTGCTGGTAGAGGGTATGCAGCATCGCGTGACCCGTGCGATCCGCTGCCGCACACGTTCGCTGCGCAATGCCTTTGCCGAAGTGAGTCGTCATACCGCCGAACGGTCGCTGGTAGATGCGACCCTGCTCGGTGCGGGAGAAAGGTACGCCGTAATGCTCCAACTCGATGACGGCCGCCGGCGCTTCCTTGCACATGAACTCGATCGCGTCCTGGTCTCCGAGCCAGTCGGAGCCCTTGACGGTGTCGTACATGTGCCAACGCCAGTCGTCCTCACCCATGTTGCCCAACGCAGCGCTGATGCCGCCTTGCGCCGCTACGGTGTGACTTCGTGTTGGAAACAGCTTGCTGATGCACGCTGTTGAAAGGCCCGCTTCCGCCAGGCCCAGCGTTGCTCGCAGACCAGCACCGCCGGCCCCTACAACGAGGACGTCGTAGGTGTGGTCAATGAATTCGTAGGCGCTCACGAAGCGCCTCCAAAAGCGACTTTCAGGATCGCAAACACGCCGGCCACAGCCAGGAAGGCGTGCACAAAGGTCAATATCACGAGCGTCAGAGTCCTCATCCCAGTGTTATGGACGTAATCCTCAACTACTACCCGCACACCGAGTTGAGAGTGGTACGTGGCCACCAGCACGAGCAGGATCAGCAGCAGTGCCGTCCAGCTCTGCGCCATCCACGCGACGACGGTGACGTGGTCGAGTGACGGCAGCGACAGGAGTGACACCGTAAACCATATGGTCAACGGCACCAGTGCGATCGATGTCAGGCGTTGCAACCACCAGTGATGCACACCGCCCTTCGCCGAACCCAGACCGGATACCAATCCCAGAGGACTGCGCAGGCTCTTCATGGGCCGCGTCCTGCGGCTACGAACAGCCAGTACCCGAGGGCGACCATCAGTGCGATCGTCACGACAACAACAATTCCAGCACTGCGCTTGGATTGCGCGCGCTCGAGACCGCGGCCCGTATCCCACACCAGGTGGCGGATGCCGGCCACCAAGTGGTAGCAGAACGCGACCAGCAATCCGGCGTAGATCAGCTTGAAGATTCCTGAAGACAGGATCGCGTGGGCCCGTTCATCGGCTCGCGCTCCCCCGGCGACGGCCATCAGCCAGTAGACGAGGACCAGCAGCCCGACAGAAAGAATGCAGCCCGTGATTCGGTTGACGATGGATGACAACAGCGAGTAGCGGGTCATCCTGTAGATGGACAGGTGTGGTGACAGTGGTCGTGCGCGCATTGTGTTCAGGTGTACTCCGTCGCAGGCGCCGCATTGTGCTCCCGCCGGGGTCTGAGGAAATTAGAAGTCGATGCAGCGGCCCTTTTTCTCCCAGTCCCCGTAGCGCGTGGGCTCGGGTCCCGGCGGGCCGCCGATTTCAACTGGTTGATGCGGTGCCGGCGAAGCAGGAGCTGCGCGGCCCGGGGACGGGTCGCCGGCATCAACCGGGGATGATGCGTCGGCGCTGACGGACGATTTCATTCGGGTCGGAGCTGAAATTCCGGTTTCAGCTCCCGCTTCTGAGGCATTCTGCATAGCCCCCTGATTCTGCCAGAATCTGCTTCCCGGGACCATGGTAAACCTCCGGCAAACCTCTGGAAAAACAACGTAGAAGCCTCATATGCGCGCCGCACTGAAAGTGATTGGATTAGAAGAGTTGGGCATGGTCCGGCTGCGCGGCGCCGACGCTGTGAAATTCCTGCAGGGCCAGCTGTCGAACGATGTGGCGCGGGTCAGTGCACAGCGTTCGCTGCTGGCGGGTTATCACAATCCGCAGGGACGGACGATTGGGCTGCTTCGGCTGGTGCAATGGGACGCTGACGACATCCTCGCTGTCCTGCCCCGCGAGCTCGCTGCCGGGGTGGCTAGCCGGCTGGGGAAGTTTGTGTTGCGGGCGAAGGTGAAGGTGGTGGACGAGTCGGCGGCGTGGCGCGTGCAGGGACTCGTCGGTGCCTCACCGACGGCCGTTGCGTCGACGATAGTCGGTGCTGCGTCGACGGCGGCCGGTGCAAACGGCGAGCTGCATGACAGCGTTGACGTCGCGACGGCTGGCATGGCCGGCGCCCGCCGCGGACTCATGCCGTCGGATCTGCCGACGGTGGTTGGCGCACAGACGCGTGTGGATGGCGCTGTGTTCGTGTGCGTGAGCGATCAACCGCCGCGGTGGATTGCCGTCTCGCCGGTGGATGCGCCCTCCCCCGTGTTGGATTACCCCGCTGCCGATTTTGCCACCTGGCAACGGCTCGAAGTCGCGGCCGGCCAGCCGCAGGTGTACGCGGCGACGTCGGAAGAGTTCGTCGCGCAGATGTTGAATCTCGACGCGCTGAACGCAATCGCTTTCGACAAGGGTTGCTACACAGGGCAGGAGGTCATCGCTCGCGCCCACTACCGTGGCCGCGTGAAGCGTCGCATGCAGCGGTTCGTGTCTCGCGAGCCCTGTCGGCTCTCGCCTGGCGATTCCGGCCAGCTGGCCGACGGGCGCACCTTCAAGGTGGTGGTGGCCGCGCAGCTCGCCGATGGACGATGTGACTTTTTGGCGGTGGCGCCGATGCTCGGCGCACCGAGCGAGACGGGCGCCGCCAGCGCGGCTGCCGGATCGGATCGCGGGGCGACGGCGGGCGTCACGACGCAAGCGGTTCACCCCGAGGCGCAGCCTACGACGGACCCTACCGCACCACCCGTCGCCGGGCCGATCATGGATCCAACTCTCGCCCCAATTGTGGCGGCAACGGTAGCGCCGACTGTGGCGGCCGCTGCGGCGTTGTCAGCGGCCACATCGGGAGCTACTGCGCCGGCCAATGCCACAGTCATTGCGGAGCAGGCCGAGCTGCCTTATCCGTTGCCCACCTGAGGCGCCGCCTCGATGGGCCCGCCTGCAAGTCGAGGCACCTATAGATCGATCAACTCGACCTCGTCCGGCGAGATGGACCGCTTCAAGAAGCGACTGCCCACTCGTGCGAACCGCTCGCGGCTGTCGGTCGCCAGTAAACGTACGGTCCCGGCGCCGACTTCAGTCCTCGCGAGCCCCGCCCTCCGCAGTTGCTCATCAACTCTTGCGGCCGTCGTTTCCGCCGAGTCGACAATCTGCACGTGCGGCCCGACGGCGCGGCGTATGGCACCTGTCAGCATAGGAAAATGCGTGCATCCCAGCACTAGCGTATCTGGAGGAGGCGTGGCCGATTCAAACATCGGCTTTAGGTAGTGGCTCGCGATGTCGTTCGCGATGGACCCTTCATTGAGACCCTCTTCCGCCAGCGCGACAAACAAAGGGGCGGGTTCCGCGTTCACACGGGCGTCCGGTCGGATGCGAAGAATAGCTTGTTGGTATGCCCCGCCGCGAACCGTTCCTTCAGTGGCGATCACCGCAATATTTCCGGTCTGTGACGCAGCGCAAGCAGCCTGTGCGCCAGGCTCGATAACGCCAATCACAGGAACATTCTCGATGCGCGCCGCGATCACGGGCAAACCGACCGACGATGCCGTGTTACAGGCAATGACGAGGCATTTCACCCCGTACTCCGTCAGCGCCTGTACGGCCTGCAGAGAATATCGGGCGACCGTTTCGGGGCTCTTCGTGCCATACGGCAGGCGCGCCGTATCTCCGAGGTAAACGAAATGCTCACGTGGCAGCTTCGCGGCCAGAGCCCCGAGAACCGTCAGACCTCCTACCCCAGAATCGAACACGCCGATGGGCGCGTTACTCAATCACTCAGTCTCCGGTCGCATGTGCGGAAACAGGATGACATCGCGAATCGACGGCGAATCGGTGAAAAACATCACCAATCGATCGATGCCGACACCCAGTCCTGCCGTCGGGGGCATTCCATATTCCAACGCGCGGACGTAATCCGCGTCGTAGAACATAGCCTCCTTGTCGCCGCTGTCTTTGCGCGCCACCTGCGCCCTGAAACGGGCGGCCTGGTCTTCAGGATCATTCAGCTCGGAAAACCCGTTCGCAAGCTCCCGCCCCGACATGAAAAACTCAAACCGATCCGTCAGGAACGGATCCGCATCATTCGCTCGTGACAACGGCGACACTTCCGCCGGGTACGCATGCACGAATGTTGGATCGAGCAGGGTGTGCTCGGCCGTCTTGTCAAAGATGTCCATCTGCAGCTTGCCGGGACCGTCATGCAGATTGACCGGCAGGCCGAGCTTCTCGCACACGGTGCGCAGGTAAGTCACATCCCGCAGGGAAAGGGGATCGATACCCGGGTTGTTGGCAATGATCGCCTGCTCGACGGTCAAACGCCGGAACGGCACGGCCAGATCGTAGTTGCGCCCCTGGTAGACGATTTCCTTGGAGCCGTGGATCGCATCGGCAAGCCCGCGCAACGCCTTCTCAACCCAGTCCATGAGATCGCGATAATCCCCATAGGCGAGATACAACTCGAGCATGGTGAATTCGGGGTTGTGGCGGGTGGAGAGCCCTTCGTTGCGGAAGTTGCGGTTGATTTCGTAGACGCGCTCGAAACCGCCGACGACCAGGCGCTTCAAATACAGCTCCGGCGCAATGCGCAGATACATGTCCACATCGAGCGCATTGTGATGCGTGATGAATGGCTGCGCCGCAGCGCCGCCTGGAATGGGCTGCATCATCGGCGTCTCGACTTCGACAAAGTCGAGCGCATCCAGGTAGTTGCGCAAGTACCGAATGATGCGGGTCCGGGTGAGAAATACGTTGCGGCTCGCTTCGTTGACGATCAAGTCGACGTAGCGGCGGCGATAGCGTGTTTCGGTGTCAGCAAGGCCGTGCCATTTGTCGGGCAAGGGCCGCAGTGACTTGACGAGCAACCGCAGACTATCCACGCGCACGGACAACTCGTTGGTCTTGGTACGAAACAACACGCCGCCGGCGCCGACGATATCGCCGACATCCCAGCCCTTGAAGGCATCGTACGCAGCGCCCAAGGCATCCTGCTGCAAAAACAGCTGAATCTGGCCGGTCCGGTCGGCGATCTTCGCAAAGCTCGCCTTGCCCATGACCCGCTTGAACAACATGCGGCCGCCGACCTGCACGCGCGCCGGATTTGCTTCCAGCCACTCTGCAGTGCGATCGCCGAACGCATCGTGCAACTGGCCCGCCAGCGAGTCGCGGCGGAAATCATTGGGGAATGCGCTGGTGGGCGCCTCCCCCGGCACGGTTGCGCTGTGGGCCCGCAACTGCGCGAGCTTGGCCCGGCGCTCCGCGATCAGCTTGTTCTCGTCGCCGCCGTTATCGTCGGGAGTCTGGGAGTTGTCAGTCATGTTGATTGGACACCGGCCTTCAAAGAGGCCTCCAGGAACTGATCGAGGTCGCCGTCCAGCACAGCCGTGGTGTTACCCACTTCCACACCGGTCCGCAAATCCTTGATACGGGATTGGTCGAGAACATACGAACGGATCTGGTTGCCCCAGCTCACGTCGGATTTGGCGTCCTCGAGCACTTTGGCCGCCGCGTTGCGCTTGTTGACTTCGAGCTCATACAGCTTTGCCTTCAACATCTTCATCGCGGTGGAACGATTTTTGTGCTGGCTGCGCTCGTTCTGACACGCGACCACGATGCCGCTGGGAACGTGGGTGATGCGCACAGCCGATTCCGTCTTGTTGACGTGCTGGCCACCGGCACCCGAGGAGCGATAGACATCGGTCTTCAGATCGGCGGGGTTGATGTCGATTTCAATGTCATCATCGATTTCCGGCGAGACAAACACCGAGGCAAACGAGGTATGCCGCCGGTTGCCGGAATCGAAAGGCGACTTGCGCACCAGCCGGTGCACTCCGGTCTCGGTACGCAACCAGCCGTAGGCGTAGTCGCCTTTGACCTCCACGGTCGCGCTCTTCATCCCGGCCACTTCGCCGGGATTGGAATCGATGACCTCACACGTGAAGCCACGCGCGGCACCCCAACGCAGGTACATGCGCAGCAGCATTTGCGCCCAGTCCTGCGCCTCGGTCCCGCCGGCGCCGGCCTGGATGTCCAGAAAGGCGTTATGCGAATCCATCTCGTGGTTGAACATCCGCTTGAGCTCGAGACGGCGCACGCCCGCCTCGAGAGGCTGGGCATCGGACTCGATGTCGCGTGCCGCGGCCTCGTCGTTCTCGCTTTCGGCCAACTCCAGCAACTCAGCGGCATCGGATATTCCCTTGGAAGCCCGATCGATCTCCTCAACGGCCGCTGCGAGCCGGGCCCGCTCCCGGCCTAGCTCTTGCGCGCGCTCCTGGTTTTGCCACACGGCAGGGTCTTCCAGCTCGCGACCCACCTCTTCGAGGCGCTCTTTCTTCTGATCGTATTCAAAGAAACCCCCGAAGGGACGCGATACGCTCCCCGAGATCCTTTAGCTGGCGCTTGAGCTGATTGACTTCCATTGCTAGACGTTGCCTGTAATTGGATCGCCGCCGGGCGGCGAATTGAGATGAGCAGCGGATGCTAAACGTCAGGGGGCGCTATTGCCAATTCTGGGGAGAACCCCAGGGGCGTCCGCCCCTGCTGTGAGTACGTGATCGACCAGCAGCTGCAGTCGGCGCTCCCCCTGGTATTCATTCACGTCGAGGCGATAGACGAGCTGCACTGCGCCTTCCGGCGGCGTGAAGTGACTGAGCTCCTCGATGTGATTGAAGGCAATCGCATCGAAGGACCGCCCCGTCTTGGGAACCTCGACCCACATTTTCAAGTGGCGCTCACCCACCACGCGGGTATTGCGAATGGTAAAGACCCCGTCGAAACAAGGCTCCGGGAATGCCTGCCCCCACGGTCCTCCCGCGCGAAGCGCGCGAGCAGTCTCGAGCGCAATCTCTTGTACAGAGAGTTCGCCGTCTGTCTCGACGACATCTGCTCCAGCGCTCCTGGCGGCCCACCGGGCAACCTCCTCATCGAAGGCTTTGGCAAACGCATCTAGAAGGTCACGCTGAACGGTAAGTCCGGCAGCCATAGCGTGCCCGCCGAACTTGCTGATCAGCTCAGGACGGCGCGCTGCAATTGCGTCCAGGACATCGCGAATATGGATCCCCGGCACCGAACGCGCCGAACCGCGCAGCTGTTCGTCACCTGCCAGCGCGAATGCAATCACAGGTCGGCGGATGCGGTCTTTCACGCGGCTCGCAACGAGTCCGACGACACCTTGATGCCATGTCTCGTCGAAAAGGCAGACCCCACTGCGATGAAGCGCATGCGGACCCGGGTCGCGCAACTGACGCACAGCGTTCAGCGCATCTGTTTGCATACGCGCTTCAATGGCTCTGCGTTCGAGGTTGAACTCGTTTAAGCGCTCGGCGAGCGTTCGCGCCACTGCCGGGTCGTCGGCGAGCAGACATCGGATGCCGATGGACATGTCATCAATACGGCCGGCGGCATTGAGCCGCGGTGCGACCGCAAACCCGAGGTCCGCGGCCGTCAGATCAGTGCTGTCCCGCGACGCGATGGCCAACAGCGACGAAATTCCAGGTACGCACCGACCTGCGCGAATCCGACGCAGTCCCTGCGATACGAGGACTCTGTTGTTAGCATCGAGCGGAACCAGATCGGCAACGGTCCCCAGCGCGACCAGGTCGAGAAACTGGGAAACACCGGGCGCGCCTGCAGGAGTGAGTTTGAGCTCATCGAGCCGACGCTTGACCGCAGCCATGACGTAAAACGCAACGCCAACGCCGGCCAACGCGCGACTCGCGAACTGACTACCGGGCAAATTCGGATTGACGATGACATTCGCAGCGGGCGTCACCTCGCCCGGCAGATGGTGGTCGGTGATGAGGACGGCCATTCCGCGCGAGCGTGCCTCAGCGACTCCAGCAATGCTGGAGATGCCGTTGTCCACCGTCACAATCAGGGTCGGCGAACGAGTCGCAGCGAGGGTGACGATTTCGGGTGTCAGCCCGTAGCCGAATTCGAACCGGTTCGGTACGAGGAAGTCGACGGACGCAAAGCCCCACGCACTGAGTGCGCGAATCATTAACGCAGTGCTCGTGGCTCCGTCGGCGTCGAAGTCGCCGACTACGAGCACCTTTCCGGTAACGCGATGTTCGAGCAGTAGGTCGACCGCGGGAGCTATGCCTTCCAACGTGCCGACCGGGTGGAGCTTATCCAGCGACACGTCGAGGTCAGAAGCCGAGCGAATTCCTCGTGCAGCGTAGATGCGCTGCAGGACGGGATGCATGTCGTTCGCGAATCCGGCGCAATCCTTTGCCGGCTCTCGTCGAACTACACGAAGTGCGCCCGTATTGGCGGCAGGTGTCGCAGGTTTTACCAGGGAGGCCAAAAGCGCAGACACGCTTGTGGTCGTCGACGTCGGCGAGCGACTCATTGCAGTCCTGACAATCCGGGCGGCGTACGTCGCCAGAATTTTAATCGGTCGCGGGCCTGCAGCGTCAGCTGACAATCATTCGCGAGAATCACCAGCCGGTCGCACTGGCCTCGATTCAACGCCTCGACCGCGGGCGCGATGAACGATCGATCGATTTGCGCCACGGCGTCGAAGAATGTCCACGTGGGATGGGATTGCAGCATGAGACCGATTTCTATCACGAGCACCGCGCGCTGCGCCTGAGGATAGCTGAAGACGTCTGCAAGCTGCTGCGGCAATGGAAATACTTTTGCGCCGCGCGCGGCCCACAGGCCTTGGAGATAGGCATCGCGCCCGAAAGCGATGTCAGTTGACGTGGAAGCCGGGGCGCCCGAGGCGGAATCGCGAGGATCCGCCGGGGCGACGGGGCCTGCACCCCACAACCACAGCGCCGTGACCGGCGGTTCGCCACGCCGGCTGCGAGCATCGTTGACCGCATGGTCGTGCAACCACATTTCAATTTCGGCGCCGAGTCTGCGCAGCGCAGGATTGGCAGCATCAGGTCGCTGCGCATCGGCAATGCCTGCTCCCAACGTGCGTGCCGGCTCCGGAGTATCCGCAATCGGCATCTGCGGACCCAACATCAGAAAGTCACCGGAGGCGAGTGGCTGCAGCTGGAATCCTGAATCATGGAAGACGTGCTGAAAATCTGCGACGAGTGCAGTCTGGTCGTTGGCATCGAGACGCAGGATGCTGCGGCGATCGACGTGCACGCTGGTGAGGCCCGCTATCAAGTGCACCGGCGTGGCCATCCAAACGATGGACGGCCTCAGCACTTGCAATGCCGCCGCCGCAACCGCTGCGGGGCCTCCAGCTTCGCGTCCGGTCAGCCAGCGCGCCAGCCACGAGCGCCAGCCACCTGCAATTCTCGAACGCGCTCCTGATCGAGCGGCGTGCTGCAAGCCTGGCAGGGACACCCCGGCCGGCAATTCGCGTTCCGGCGATTCCTGCGATAGATATAGATCAGAGAGGACGATGACCAGTTCGTGCACGCAGCATTATATTCGGCGGGAGGGCAGTTTCCCGGGAAACTATACTGGCGCTGATCATTGCACCCGGAACGCAAGCGAGCCCGCGGATCCTCACCATGAAATTCACTCTCGAAAACAACGCAAACGTCAATGTCATCCGTTCGTACTCGTCCGAAGAGCTGCGCATCGGCGAGCACAGCGTCCGCTCGAGCTGTGTCGTCATGGCCGACGCCCTGATCGCCAATTGGCCGCCGGCCACGCTGGATGATCTGCAGGTGGGTCACCTCGAGCCCATCCTCGAGCTGCGCCCGGAGTTGGTTCTGCTCGGCACAGGTGCCCGGCAGCGCTTCGCTCCCGCGCACATCCGCAGCGCGTTTGCAGCCCGCGGCATTGGAGTCGAGTCGATGGATCTCGGCGCCGCCTGCCGCACATTCAACATCCTGGTGCAGGAAGATCGCCGCGTGGCCGCTGCGTTATTTCTGAAGTAAGGGTGTTGCGGCGCGCCCGCGCCCATGCATGTTGTGGGTCGCTTCGACCCACAGGACAGTTGGCCGCCGCAGGCGGCCTGGAGAAGACACAGGGGGAGAAGCTCAATCAATCAAACAATCATTCGAAGCTGACAGACTCGAACAATTGTCTATTATTTTCTTTTTCTTGCCGCCTTATTGCTTTTATCTCGACTCCCCTCCTCCCTGTGTCTTCTTCAGTCCGCCTGCGTGCGGAATGTCGTTGTTAGGCGACAGGGAGGATGTTAACTGCGTGACAGATAATTGCGCAAGTCCTTTGCACAACCACGAGTTTTTGTCCCTCCAACTTCGCCCCAACATCGTTTGGAACGGGTCTCGACCGCTGTTATCGCACGGTTTTTCCACCACCGCTGCGCATCTGGGACACCCCAGATACGAATACCTTTTTTTTCAGTAGGTTAGGCGCATCACTTCATGTTGAGTGCGCGAGACTGGTCAGACCATTCCGCCGAGCAGCGGTACGAATGCAACCGGACCCAGGGATTCCTTGTCGATGCGCTGTTCTTTGCGTGTGAAGCGAATCAACTGCTGCTCGCCTTCGGGTCCGACGGGCACGAGCAGACGGCCGCCCACTTTCAACTGCTGAATGAGTGCTTCCGGCACAGTGAGGGGAGCAGCGGCAACGAGTATCCCGTCGAACGGCGAATGTGCCTTCCAACCTGCGATGCCATCGCCATAGCGGAACCGGACGTTTCGTATCCCGAGTTCCTTGATGCGCTCCTTGGCGCGAATCATTAACGGCTCAATGCGCTCAATTGTGTATAGGCGATCGACCAGTGGCGCGAGAACGGTAGTCTGATAACCGCACCCGGTGCCGACTTCCAATACGCTGTGCAGCGGACCACCCTCGAGCAGGGCCTCGGTCATGCGCGCAACTATGTAGGGCTGCGAAATGGTCTGACCAAACCCGATGGGCAACGCAGTGTCTTCATAAGCGCGACTGCCCAGCGCCTCATCGACGAAGATGTGACGCGGCACATTTCGGACGCGATCCAGCACCGCCAGGTTCGTGATGCCCTGATCACGGAGGCGTTGCACGAGACGATCCCGCGTGCGAGCGGACGTCATGCCTATCCCAGCAAGTCGAACGTCAACCATCAATACCTTCCAGCCAACTCTGCACCACCGGCAGAGCGGAATGCCGGGTTAGATCTATTTGTAATGGCGTCACCGAGACGTATCCCTCGGAGACAGCGTGAAAATCAGTTCCTGGTCCTGCCTCGTGTTCCGGACCCGCAGGACCGACCCAGTAAACAGGACGTCCGTGGGGATCCGTGGCCGGCACAACCGGTTCCGACGGGTGTCGAAATCCCAGTCGAGTAGTGCGAAACCCACGTATCTCACCGATGGGCAGGTCTGGCACGTTGATGTTCAGGATTAAAGCGCGTTCGAGCGGTTTACGCAGTAACTGCGCAACCAGCCGCCGCGCGACCTCAGCTCCGGCCTCAAAATTTCGCCCACTGCCGGATGAGGTATTCAAGGAGACGGCAATAGTGGAAAGGCCTAGAAAGCGCCCTTCAATTGCCGCAGCCACGGTCCCTGAGTACAGGACATCGTCGCCCAGATTGGGACCGTCATTCACTCCGGAAACCACCATGTCATGGGAGTAGTCAAACAGACCGGAGATGGCCAGATGAACACAATCGGTCGGTGTGCCGGGGACGAAGTAGACACCCGGTTCGGACTCGAACACCCGCAGGGGGACGTCCAGGGTCAGCGAATTGCTCGCCCCGCTGCGATTGCGGTCCGGCGCCACCACTGTGACCTCGGCGAGGGTCGACAAGGCCTCGCGGAGGCGGCGGATCCCCTCCGCACGGAAACCGTCATCGTTGCTGACCAGGATTTTCAAGCAGTCTTCGGTCTCAAATGCATAGTGCTGAACAGTGCCCGGAGGCTGGAGCCAATAAAAGGCGCGTCACTATAATGTTTTTGTCTCCATTTCGCGGAGGTAGCGTGAACCCCAAGCCCGATGAGAATGATGCCCGCCTCTTCCGCGAGGCAGTGCGGGACGTCAAGCCACTAGCTTACGACGCTCCCGCGATAGAACCTGCCCGCCGCCCACCCCCGCGTGCACGCTTTACGCGCGCCGATCGGCACGCCGTACTGCAGGAAAGCTTGTACACCGACGTTGGTGACCCCGAGCTCGCCAGTGGCGAAGAACTGGTCTTCGCCCGTGAAGGCGTTCAGAAGATCGTCTTGCGCAAGCTGCGCCGTGGTCAATACCGAGTCCAGGCTGAGATCGATTTGCACGGGCTCACCGTGCCGGAGGCGAAGGAAGCGCTGCGCACGTTCCTCGCGAACGCGCTGGAGCGGCACTTTCGATGCGTGAGGATCGTTCACGGGAAAGGGCTGCGGTCAGGCCACCGAGGGCCGGTTTTGAAGGGCGCGGTGAGCAGTGTACTGCGGCGAGTGGGGCCGGTGCTCGCGTACGTATCCGCACGTCAGGTCGACGGCGGCACCGGCGCGCTCTACGTGTTGCTGGCGACATGGCCGGTGAACCCTACGCGGCCATAGCATTTACCCGTCGCCGTCGGGTTCGCCATCCGGACTGGCGACATCGAAAATCTCGCGGAGCACCGTCGTCGCGAAACTCCCCTTCGCGAGCCGAAACCGAAGCACGACTGCGTCGGGCTCCCGACTCCATTCCAGGTTTCGCACCGCAAGCCGCAGGCTGCGGCGCTCCTGCTCCATGCCCGCCTCCTCCACCAACGCGGCGGGTGCTCCAAACTGCCCGCTCACCCTGCTCTCCAGCTCCAGCACGCGCCTCTGCGAAGCCGGCAGTCCGCGGCCCCACATTGGGCCTGTCGGATGAATGTCGAGCCGCTGGCAGCGCTCTACGAGCGTCTGGTCGACGAGGTCGACTGCGAAAACACTTCCGCGCGCGTCGAGGTTGGCCATGTCGCCCGGCTCCAGGCGGTCCCAACTGCCATCCCGTACCCGTTCGCAGAGGACGGCGTTGAACATCAAACTGCGTGCTGCCGACAGCACAAACCCACGCTCGGGCATCCGCAGTGCCCTGAGGCCTGCGGTAATTCGCGAGAGATTTGATCCCTCGCGCCCGAAGCGTTGCGGCCCAAAATAGTTCGGCACGCCCCGGCGAGCAATCAGCTCCGCGCGATCCGACAGTTGTTGCTCGGTGACGGTGACGTCACGCACTCGGATGACGAAGCCGTTCCCGGCGAGCGCTCCACGGGGAAGCTTCCGCGTATGGGCATGTGCTTCGAGAACCTCGAATTCAGGTGTCCGGACTGTCGTCCATGCCTCCAACGTCTGCAGGGACTTCGGCACCGTGAACCATTGAACGGCGACTGCGCGCCGATCCTTCAGTCCCGCGAAACCGACATCCATCGGACGGCATCGGCAAACCTTCGCGAGCTCGCGGGCGACCCATTGCGTATTCGCATCCCGCTTGCGGACCCTCAACAGGACGTGTTGCCCAGTCCCTGCCGGGGCGAAACCGAGATCTTCCTCTACGATGAAGTCGTCGGCTTGGGCGCGGAGTACGCCGGAACCGAGAACGGGTCCGAGCGCCCGCGAGGGCTCGAAGGCTACCGTGCTCCAAGCCGCAATGGCAGCAGCGGACGGAATGGGCTCGGCCGCAGGGTCAGCGGGGGTCACGCGCTTCAAGCAACAGAACAACAGCCTGCGCCGCGATACCCTCTTTACGTCCGAGAAACCCCAGTTTCTCGGTGGTCGTTGCCTTTACGTTGACGTGCTCCTCCGACACCTCGAGGAGTTGAGCAACCTGGCGGCGAATCTCATCGCGCACCGGACCCACTTTCGGCGCTTCCCCCAGCACGGTGATATCCGCGTTGCCGACTCGCAGCTTACGGATCAGTAACATGTTCATGACTGACCGCACGAAGCTTTTGCTGTCAGCGCCTCTCCACTGGGGGTCGGTGTCCCGAAAATGCTGCCCGATGTCACCGAGTCCAGCCGCGCCCAGAAGCGCGTCGCACAGGGCGTGCAGCACAACGTCGCCGTCAGAGTGGGCTACCACGCCCTGAGTATGTGGGACCCGCACGCCGCCGAGCATCACGAAGTCACCGGGCCCGAAGGCATGAACATCGATTCCCGAACCAATTCTCACGTCGATTCTTCCCCCGTTACATCAACACAGATACCAGCGTGAGCGGCCATCAGCGCCACCGCAATCACCAGATCATCCGCACTCGTGATCTTCAGATTCGTGGTCGATCCCTCGACGACGATTGGCCTCTCGCCCGTCCATTCCAGTGCCTGTGCTTCATCGGTCGGCGTCCGGCCGTCCGCATGCGCGCGGTCTAGCGCCTCGCACAGACGCGCGTATCGAAACATCTGCGGAGTGAGCGCTCGCCACAAGCTCGTGCGGTCGATTGTCTGAATGATCTCTTTGCTTTCACCGGCTCGCTTCAGCGTGTCTGCAGCGGGTGCGGCCAGAATGCCACCGACGCCGTGCGACTGAACGCGATCCAACAGCCTGTCCACGTCCTGTCGGGACACACATGGCCGCGCCGCATCATGCACTAGTACCCAATCGTCGCTGGCTGCGCGGCCGGACAAAGCAGCTAGGCCGTTGCGTACGGAGTGACTCCGCTCACCACCGCCCGTAGCTGTAATTACCTTGGGTAAAGTGACGGCAGGTACTGTCGGAAGCGACAGTCCCGGGTCGGTAAACCCTTCCGTATCCGCGCCGCCGGTTCTCTCAGCAGCGCGCTCCGCAACACGGGTGGCGTCAGCCAACGCTGCTGCGATATTAGCCCCGCTGGCTCTCGTCGCGCCCGTCACGTCAGGTAAGCGTGCGGCAACAGTCGGCCAGTACGCATCACCGTGCCCAAGGACGACAACGACTCCCAAACAACGCGAGTCGTACAGAAACGGCGCCATGGACCACTCCATGACGGTTCGACCGTGAAGTTCGGCGTATTGTTTGGGTATGTTTTCGCCGAAGCGGCGACCCACGCCTGCAGCCGGCATGACTAGCCAGTAACGCATGGAAAATCTCGACGTATGGACCGCTACCGCGCAGCGGTCCGCGTGTGGTGTTCAGTACCCTGCGCAACGGGATGCGGCGGCACGACCTGATAGAACGTCTCGTTGCCCGCGATCATGCCGAGATCACTCCGGGCCCGCTCCTCGAGTGCACCCATGCCGGATTTCAGGTCTCGGACCTCGGCCGCAAGTTGTCGGTTGCGCTCGCCCAGCTGGTCGTTTTCAGTTCGTTGCGTCGCGACCGCCGTCTCGAGACGACGTAGCTCGCGGACCCCGTCCTCAGACAGCCATATACGGTACTGCAGGAGCACGACAACAACGAGCAAGGCTGAGGCAAGCCATTTCATTAGCATCCTAGGGTATCAGACCCGCTGCCACGCGCGAAGCGGGAGCGAATAGTGCGACTGACGCAAAATGGGAATAGTTTTGGGGTGATTGGGACCTCCAAGGTACACAGATGATAGGAACTGACTCACGGATGCGTTCGAAACGCGCTGCGGCTCACGTTATTGCAAACGCCGCGGTGGCGGTGTGCGCCGTCGTTGCAACAATTGGCGTTGCCTTTGCCGCTGCCCCGCCTCCTCCGGCACCCGCCACGGATCAGGCGCCTACAGAGGAAGTGGTAGTCGAGGGGAATCACGAAGGTCCCCGCATGTGGCGCGTCACAAAGGGTGACCACACCCTGTGGATTCTGGGAACTATCTCGCCCCTGCCGAGGAAGATGACCTGGCAGTCAGATTCGGTGGAAACCTTACTGCACGAGACGCAGGAAGTCCTTCCCGCGTGGCCGTCGATTGGAGTCGGCGCCAATCCTTTTACGGCTCTGCGACTGTATTTCACCTGGCGGAAAATCCAGAAAAGCCCGGACCACACGAAACTGCAGGAGCAGTTGCCTCCCCCGTTGTACGCGCGATTTTCAGCGCTAAAGGCTCGATATGCGCCGCGCGATAACAAGCTGGAGGAGTTGCGCCCGATGCTGGCGGGCGGGAGACTCCTTGACGATGTGCTCGACGTGTCGGGCCTCACGCTGCGAAATGAGGTTCAACAGACGGTCCTGAAATTGGCGAGCAAACAGGGCGTCAAAGTTCACCAAACCAAAATGAAGGTCGAAGATCCCGTGGACGTACTCAAGGACCTTGGGGAGACGCCCAAGGACAGTGAAATTGCGTGTCTCGGTGCGATCGTCAGCCGTCTGGAAACTGACTTGGGCCCGATGCAGGCCCGCGCACGAGCGTGGGCGTTGGGGGATGTTGATACGCTTCGTTCGCTGCCCCATTCCGTTGATGACAGGATCGCCTGTCTGGCTGCGGTATCCAGCTCAGAGCGGATTCGCAACCTCGTGATCCGCGCTCAGGATGATTGGTTGATTGAGGCGGAGGATGCCATGGCGAGGAACAAATCGACGCTGGCAGTGCAGTCGATGGACCGCCTGCTCGGGGACGATGGGATCCTGGCGACCTTGCGTACGAAGGGCTACACGGTCGAAGGACCGTAGGCCCTTAAATCTTCACCGGGAACGCATCGGCCCCCGCGTACCGTACTTTCCCCAACTCCGCCTCAATCCGCAGCAGCTGGTTGTACTTGGCGATGCGGTCGGAGCGTGACAGCGATCCCGTCTTGATCTGCGTCGCCGCGGTGGCGACCGCGATGTCGGCGATCGTGTTGTCCTCAGTCTCACCTGAGCGGTGGGACACCACCGAGGCGTAGTGGGCCCTGTCCGCCATCTCAATGGCGGCGAGGGTCTCCGTCAGGGTACCGATCTGGTTGGGCTTGATGAGGATGGCGTTGGCAATGCGCTTGTCGATGCCTTCCTGGAGGATCTTGGTGTTGGTCACGAACAGGTCGTCGCCGACGAGTTGGATCTTTTCACCGAGGGCCTTCGTGAGGATGCCCCACCCCTCCCAATCCCCCTCGCTCATGCCGTCCTCAATGGTGACGATGGGGTATTTCCCGGCCAGGTCGGCCAGGTACTTCGAGAACTGGGCCGACGTGAAGGTGCGCTTCTCCGACTCGAGCTCGTAGTGACCGTCCTTGTAGAACTCCGAGCTGGCCACATCGAGGCCGAGATAGATGTCTTTGCCGACTTTGTAGCCGGCCTTCTCGATGGCGCTGATGATCACTTCCAGCGCTTCCTCGTTGGAATCGAGATTCGGGGCAAAGCCGCCCTCGTCTCCCACGGCCGTGGCCAGGCCACGGTCATGCAACACCTTCTTCAGTGTGTGAAAAACTTCGGCGCCGTAGCGCAGCGCTTCGCGGAAGCTCGGCGCGCCCACCGGCAGAATCATGAACTCCTGGATGTCCAGGCTGTTGTCGGCGTGAGCACCACCGTTGATGATGTTCATCATCGGCACCGGCATGACCGGTTCACGGCCCTTGCCGAGGTACTTGTACAGCGGCTCGTGAGCATCTATGGCCGCGGCGTGTGCGTTGGCGAGGGAAATCGCGAGCAACGCGTTCGCGCCGAGCCGGCTCTTAGTGTCCGTGCCGTCGATCTCGATCATCCTGGCGTCAATGCCCGCCTGGTCGCGCGCGTCGTGACCCAACAGTGCCTTCTTCAGCACGGTGTTCACGTTCTCGACGGCTTTCAGGACGCCCTTGCCACCGTAGCGCTTCTTGTCGCCGTCTCGAAGCTCAACAGCTTCACGCGTGCCGGTAGATGCTCCTGAAGGGACAGCCGCACGGCCCACAGTGCCGGATTCGAGCACAACATCCGCCTCAACCGTAGGGTTGCCGCGCGAGTCAATGATCTCGCGACCGCGAATGTCCTTAATTCGGCTCATAACAAACTTTCCTCGAAGGGGTTGGCTTTGACTGCACGATCGAGCGCCTTCAGCGTCGTCAGCAGAGGTTCCATCCGTCCCAGCGGCCACGCATTCGGGCCGTCGGACAACGCTTTGGATGGGTCGGGATGAGTTTCCATGAACAGTCCCGCGACGCCGGAGGCTACCGCCGCCCGCGCGAGGACCGGTATGAATTCACGTTGACCGCCGGAAGCGGTGCCCTGCCCGCCCGGCAACTGCACGGAGTGCGTGGCATCGAATACAACCGGGCAATCCGTGTCGCGCATGATCGCGAGCGAACGCATGTCCGAAACGAGATTGTTGTACCCGAACGAGAAGCCGCGCTCGCACACCATGATGGACTGGTTGCCGGTGGAGCGGGCCTTCTCGACCACGTTCTTCATTTCCCACGGCGACAGGAACTGGCCCTTCTTGATGTTGACGGGCTTACCCTGGCTCGCCACGCTCAGTATGAAGTTGGTCTGACGGCAAAGAAACGCCGGCGTCTGCAGCACGTCGACGACTTCCGCGACTTCCGCCATCGGTGTGTCTTCGTGCACATCGGTCAACACAGGAACGCCCACAGCGCGCCGCACGTCTGCCAGGATCTTCAGTCCCTCATCAATACCCGGCCCACGAAAGCTCTTGCTCGATGAGCGGTTCGCCTTGTCGTAGGACGCCTTGAACACAAACGGGATCGCCAACCGTGTCGTGATCTCCTTCAACCGACCGGCGATTTCCTGCGTGAGCGTGGGGCCCTCGATCACGCAGGGCCCGGCGATCAGAAAAAACGGTTGCTGCAGTCCGACTTCGTGTCCTGCGAGTTTCATGCACCGGCCGCTTGCGGAAGCTGGGCTGCCCGATGAGCGCGCGCAGCGCGGATGAATCCCGTGAACAGCGGATGCCCGTCCCGGGGCGTCGAGGTGAACTCCGGATGAAACTGGGTGGCCACAAACCACGGGTGGTTCGTCAGCTCAATCACTTCCACGAGGTTGTCACGCGAGAAGCCGGAGAATCGCAGCCCCGACTGACGGAACCGGTCCAGATAGTTGTTGTTGAACTCGTAGCGATGTCGATGGCGCTCCATGATGGTGTCCTTCGCGAAAATATCGCGTGCGCGCGTGCCCGCGCCGAGAACCACTTCCTGAGCACCGAGGCGCATGGTCGCGCCCTTCGCAGACTCCTCAGTGCGTGACTGAACTCCACGCGCCTGATCCTGCCATTCCGAAATCATCGCCACGACCGGATGCGGAGTCGCACGGTTGAACTCCGTGCTGTTCGCATCCGAGAGTCCGAGCACGTGGCGACTGTATTCAACAATTGCAACCTGCATGCCGAGACAGATGCCGAGGTACGGCACGCCCTGCTCGCGCGCATAACGCACGGCCTGAATCTTTCCTTCGATGCCGCGCTCGCCGAAGCCGCCGGGCACGAGGATCGCATCCATTCCCTCGAGAGCATGAGTTCCGTGCTGCTCGATGTCAGTGGACTCGATGTAGTGAATGTTGACACGCGTGCGGCTCTTCAAACCACCATGCATCAGCGCTTCGTGCAGCGACAGATAAGAGTCGCGGATCTGCACGTACTTGCCGACCATCGCGATGTCAACCTGCCCGTCCGGATTCGCTTTGGCGCTCACGACCTGACGCCACTCGGCGAGATCCGTGGGCGGCACCTCGAGGCGCAGCTTGTCAACGACAATGTCATCCAGCGCCTGCTCACGGTACAACAGCGGGATCTTGTAGATGTCATCAGCGTCGATGGCGGAGATTACCGCACGCTCTTCGACGTTCGTGAACAGCGCGATCTTACGCCGCTGCTCTTCGGGGAGCGGATGCTTGCTTCTGCACAGCAGAATGTCCGGTTGAATGCCGATGCCGCGCAACTCTTTCACCGAGTGCTGCGTCGGCTTGGTCTTGATCTCACCCGAGCCACCGACGATCGGCACCAGTGTCAGGTGCATGTACAGACAGTTGTGTCGGCCGAGCTCCACACCGAGCTGGCGGATGGCTTCCAGAAACGGCAGGGACTCGATGTCACCCACCGTGCCGCCGATCTCCACCATGCACACATCCGCGCCATCCGCACCCAGCTTGATGCTGCGCTTGATTTCATCCGTGATGTGCGGAATGACCTGGACGGTGGCGCCGAGATAGTCACCGCGCCGCTCTTTGGCGATCACGCGCTCATAGATGCGGCCGGTTGTGAAGTTGCTGTTGCGGCCGGTCGTCGTGCGAACGAACCGCTCGTAGTGACCCAGGTCCAGATCGGTTTCAGTGCCGTCCTGAGTGACGAACACCTCACCGTGCTGGAACGGGCTCATGGTGCCCGGGTCCACGTTGATGTAGGGGTCGAGCTTGACCATCGCGATCTTGAGTCCACGGGCCTCGAGAATCGCACCCAGAGAAGCGGCGGCGATGCCTTTGCCCAATGAGGACACGACACCACCGGTGACGAATACAAAGCGCGTCATAACAGTTTTTCGAAGGATTTCCGTCGCGAAGAATGAGCCGTGAAGGCCGATGAACGACGGGCCGATAACTTACCACAACTCGGCCGCCACCGCGACCCTTTGCGCGCGGCGGCGTGTGTCAACTCGCAGCCGCGGCGTGAATCAATCGACCCCGGCGCAGTGTACCCGGAGTGACTCGAATCGACTCGTCAACCCACAATGAGCCAACCGCCAGCAGCGTCGCCCCCGAAAAGACGAGCGGAAGGCGGCCTCTTTGCGCAATTGGCAGGTGAGATTCCTGCAGTAAGCTCTTGAGACTACGACGAGGACCGCCGCGACGCGGCCGCAGACGCTCGCCCCCTCGCCGCCGGCTGACAGTGACGCACTCCGGCAGGACGTCTAAGTCAATGGGCCCGTGCGGATCGGACTTCAGCTCGAGCGTACCTCCTGTGTCGATCAGCTCGAGACGCGGCGTGGTTTTCCAGGACCACTCAACGGCCCGCGACACCCTGTCCCGATTCATTGGCCCGGGGCCGCGGCGTCGACCTCCATCTGAGCCCGATGACTCGTCGCCGCGCTGCCCGCGGCCCACATTGGCAATCGCCAGCAAATCGGCGTGGCGCCGCACTTCCACCTCGCCCCAGGCGACGCTCGGATTCGAATCCGGCCGCGCATCAATGACCGGGCCGGCGAGCTCCTCGAGGCGGGACGTGTCCGGAACGCGCGCTCCGGATTGACTAATCCAGAATCGCAACGCATTGCGCCGCCGATCCAGCTGCAACGCACGCAGCGCCGGTACAAACAATGCGGCACCGTTCGATGCACGTTCCACGTCAGTCCGCGCAAGCATGTCGAGTAAGCGTTGCCCTTCTGCTGCGTGGCGCGCACTGCGCGCCACAGCGGATCCCACGCCCTTCCAGCGTTCACGAATCAGCGGCAACACCTGGCGTCGCAAATAATTCCGATCGAGGGATTCATCGGCGTTCGTGTCGTCTTCCACCCAATTCAAACCCGCGCCGCGCGCCCACTCTTCCAACTCCGCACGCGTACGGGACAGCAGTGGCCGTGCGAGCCAGCCGCCAGCAAACGAAGTGATTGCGGGCATGGCCGCGAGGCCCGCCAGTCCGGCGCCGCGAAACAGTTGCAACAGCACCGTCTCGAGTTGGTCGTCCTCGTGATGGCCTGTCAACAGACACTCACCCGGCTCGAGCTCAGAGGCCAACAGCGCATACCGCGCTTCACGCGCGGCGGCCTCCAACGACACGCCACGTGAATGCACCACATGCGTCTTCAATACGCGGACACCGATGCTGAACCTGCGCCCCAACGCGCGGCAATGAGCAGCCCACTTCGCCGCATTGGGATGGATACCGTGGTTGACGTGCACTGCGCGCACGTTGAAACCTGGGGTCGGCCCCTGCGAGGCCAACGCCGCAAGCAACACGGAGGAATCAACTCCGCCGCTGAGTGCAACGACCAAATCAGGGTGGCCCGGCAGCAGTTCCGCCAAGCGCGAGACGAGCCACTGCGTGCCGAACGCTTGCGTGGTTATTTATTCCTTGCTCTCGGAGAATTCTCCGAACGAGGCAATGCGCGCAGTGCGCGCGGCCCGCAGCTCATCGCGCGGCATGGCCTCGAGCTGATCGAGGTGGCGAATGATGGCCGCCTTCAGCCGCGACGCGGTTTCCGCCGAATCGCGATGCGCGCCGCCGAGCGGCTCCTCAACCACCTCGTCCACCAACCCCAGCTTGCTGAGGCGGTCGGCGGTGAGATTCAGCGCATCGGCCGCCGCCTCCTTCTTGTCCTGGCTCTTCCAGAGAATGGAGGCGCACCCTTCCGGCGAGATCACCGAATAGGTGCTGTACTGAAGCATCAACAATCGATCGCACACACCGATGGCCAGTGCGCCGCCCGAGCCACCCTCACCTGTCACGACGGTGATGATGGGGACGCTGAGGACTGACATCTCGAACAGGTTGCGCGCGATTGCTTCGCTCTGTCCTCGCTCTTCAGCGCCGACTCCGGGATAGGCGCCCTGAGTGTCGATGAGTGTCACCAGCGGCAATGCAAATCGCTCGGCGAGCCGCATCAGGCGCAGCGCCTTGCGATAGCCTTCGGGCTTCGGCATGCCGTAGTTACGGCGGACGCGCTCCTTCGTATCACGGCCTTTCTGGTGACCGATGATCATCACGGGGCGATTGTCGAGCCGGCCCAGTCCCCCCACGATGGCCAGGTCGTCCGCGTACATCCGATCCCCGTGCAGCTCGTTGAAGTCGCTGAAGATCGATTGGACATAATCCAACGTGTAGGGGCGATGCGGATGGCGCGCGAGTTGCGTGATCTGCCAGGGAGTGAGGCTCGCGAAAATACTGGTCGTCAGCTGCCGGCTCTTGGCCTGCAGGCGGTTGATCTCGTCCTGGATGTTGACCTCGGACTCCGAGGTGACGTGCTTCAGCTCCTCGATCTTCGCTTCGAGCTCGGCAATGGGCTGTTCGAAATCCAGGAACGCAACGGCCATGTACGACTTATCTCCGTAACCTAAAGCTGGCGGAGGTTACGGGAGAGCTGCCCGGGGAGCAAACGGCTGCAAGTTACCGTCCGTCCGCGAACGAGGCGGTCATCCCGCCCGGTGGAGCGCCGTAGACCACCTCTACGCTGCCCCGCCCGACCAGGGTCTCGAGCTTTTCGAGCAATTCGCGGCTAGCGCGGACCGTCCAGTCGGGTCCCAGGGTCAGTGCGCCTCGCGCGGCCGAGGAGGTGTATTCGACGGTAACCGGGCAAGGCCCCGGCCTGAAGGGGGTCAGAACCTCGGCGAGCTTGTTCAGCATCGCGTTCGAATCCGCGCGCGCCGGCCACTTGAGCACGACCCGCCGTGCCTGCTGTTCGCGGACTTTGTCTAACTCCGTGATTTTCTTGGCCGAGAGGCGCCAGGCATCGCTGAATTCATCAAACCGGAGCGAGCCTTCCACGAGCACCAGCGCATCTTTGGCAACCAGCTCGCGATACCGCTGGAAGACATCCTCAAACAGCGTGACCTCGACCCGGCCCGTACGGTCGTCGAGGCTGAGAATGGTTCGCGGGCCGCGCTTTTTGACCTCATCAATCAGTCCCGCCACGGTGACGGCCTTTCCACCGCCAAAGCGTCCCGTCTCCATGGGCCTGTCACTGATCAGATCGCCGATCCGGTGGGACACGAAGCGGTTGAGTCCCGCTTCGAACTGCCCGATGGGATGTCCGGTGAGATACAACCCGAGTGTCTCGCGCTCGCCTTGCAGGCGAACGGCCTCGCTCCAATCAGGCAGTTCGGGCGTGCGCAGAGGGACGACAACGGCGGACTTATCGTCTGCTGCCAGACCGAACATGTCGTTCTGCCCAGCCTCGTGGGCCTTCGAATTCTGATCGCCCAACTGCACGGCCGCAGGCAGTCGTTGCATGAGCGTGGCGCGATTCGCACCGAGGCCGTCCAGACTGCCCGAGCGGATCAGCGCTTCCAACACACGCCGGTTGACCTTCTGCAGATCGAGGCGCCGACACAAGTCTTCAATACTCTTGTACGGCCCGTGCGCAACCCGCTGCGCCAACAACTCCTCCACCGCCCCCCGCCCCACCCCACGCACAGCGCCCAGGCCGTAGCGAATGGTGCGCTCGCCACCAACAGCAAACTCGTAAAGCGAGTGATTCACATCGGGCGGTTTGACCTGCAAGCCGATGTCGGCGCATTCCATGATCAGCGTGACCACTTTGTCAGTGTGGTCCATGTCAGCCGACAACACGGCCGCCATGAAGGCCGCCGGATAGTGCGCCTTGAGGTAACCCGTCTGGTAGGAGAGCAGCGCGTAGGCCGCGGAATGCGACTTGTTGAATCCGTAGCCGGCGAACTTCTCCATCAGGTCGAAGATGTACGCGGCCTGCTTCTGATCGACGCCGCGGGCCACAGAACCGTCGACGAAGAAGGACCGCTGCTTCGCCATCTCCTCAGGCTTCTTTTTACCCATTGCGCGGCGCAACAGATCCGCGCCGCCGAGGGTATAGCCCGCCAGCACCTGGGCAATCTGCATGACCTGCTCCTGGTACAGGATCACGCCATACGTGGGCTCGAGAACCGGCTTCAGGCTCGGGTGCAGATAGTCGATCGGCCCGTCGATCTTGCCGTGCTTGCGGTCGATGAAGTCATCGACCATGCCCGACTGCAACGGACCCGGCCGGAACAATGCAACGAGCGCCACGATGTCGCCGAACCGATCCGGCTGCAGGCGGCGAACCAGGTCTTTCATGCCCCGCGACTCGAGCTGGAAGACGGCAGTGGTGCTGCAGGCCTTCAGCAGCGCAAAGGTCTTCTGATCGTCCATGGGAATGAAGTTGACATCGAGCGGCGGCTCGTTCTTTCCCGCGCGGATGCCATTGATGATCTTCAGCGCCCAGTCGATGATCGTGAGCGTCCGCAGCCCCAGGAAGTCAAACTTCACCAGGCCCGCAGCCTCGACGTCGTCCTTGTCGAATTGCGTGACGACGTTGCCGCCGGAGTCGTCGCAGTACAGCGGCGCAAAGTCAGTCAACACGGACGGCGCGATCACGACGCCTCCCGCGTGCATGCCGGCGTTGCGAGTCACGCCTTCGAGCGAGCGCGCCAGATCAATGAGGTTCTTGATCTCCTCTTCCGTGTCGTAGAGACGCTTGAGCTCGGGCTCCTTCGTCAGTGCATCATCCAGCGTGATTCCGAGCTCGAACGGAATGAGCTTTGCGATCTTGTCCACGTAGCCGTAGCTCATACCGAGCACACGGCCGACATCGCGCACTACGGCCTTCGCAGCCATCGTGCCGTAGGTGATGATCTGGGACACGCGCTCACGGCCGTATTTGACCGCAACGTAATCGATGACCCGGTCACGCCCATCCATGCAGAAGTCGACGTCGAAGTCGGGCATGGAGACGCGTTCGGGATTCAGGAAACGCTCAAACAGCAATGCGTGGTCGATCGGATCCAGGTCCGTGATACCCAGGCTGTAGGCCACGAGGGACCCCGCGCCTGAGCCGCGCCCGGGCCCCACGGGAACACCGTTCTCACGGGCCCACTTGATGAAGTCCGCCACGATGAGGAAGTAACCCTCAAAGCCCATCTGGCAAATAACATCGAGCTCGAGGCTCAACCGGCTGCTGTAGGCGGCTGCGTCAGGCTGCCCTGGCATCGCGGCGAGGCGCCGCTGCAGACCGCGGTCGCTTTCATCTCGCAGGAACTGTGCAGTGGTGAGTCCTTCGGGGACCGGGTACTGCGGCAGACGCGGTTGACCCAACTTCAGGACGAGACTGCAACGCTGCGCAACTCCCACAGTGTTGGCCAGAGCTTCGGGCACATCCGCGAACAGCGCCGCCATTTCCTGCGGAGTTCGCAGATACTGCTGCTGCGCGTAGCGTCGTTGCCTGCCCGAATCGGCGAGCAGCGCACCATCATGAATACAAACACGTGCCTCGTGCGATTCGAAATCGTCCGCTTTCAGAAAGCGCACATCGTTCGTTGCCACTACCGGCACGCCGCGGCGGCTCGCGAGTGAGACCGCGGCAGCGATGTAACCCTCTTCTTCCGGGCGACCGAGCCGCTGCAGCTCGATATAGAACCGATCTGCGAACAGCTCGACCCAGTAGTTGAGTGCCTTCTGCGCGTCGCCCTCTTTCGCGTTGACGAGCGCGCGGCCTATGTCACCTTCCGTCCCACAGGACAGCGCGATGAGCCCATCGACGGTCTCGTGGGTCAGCCAACTTCGGTCAACGCACGGGGTGCCTTTCTGTTGGCCCTCCAGATAGGCGCGAGTGACCAGACGTGTGATGTTTCCATAGCCCACCTGCGACTGACACAACAATGTCAGGCGTGACGGCTGCACGCGCTCGCCGGCTTCGCGTACCAGCAGATCCACACCGATGATGGGTTTTACACCGCGCGCAAGGGCAGCTTTGTAGAACTTCACCATGGCGAACAGATTGTTCTGATCGGTCACCGCGACCGCATGCATGCCGGCCGCAGCCACAGCGTCGACGAGCTCCGGCACCCGCACGACACTGTCGATCAGCGAGTACTCGGTATGCAGGCGCAGGTGAACAAACTCAGCCATCCGTCACCACCAGGTTCATCTCAAATGCGACCTTGACGGGGCTGAAAGATTTGCGATGCAGCGGCGACGGCTCCTTGCACCTCAACGCTGCGAGGTGATCGGGCGTGCTGTAGCCTTTATGGTCCGCGAATTTGAAACCGGGATAACACGCGTCGAGCTTCTGCATCATTGCATCGCGGCAGGTTTTAGCGAGAATCGACGCGGCGCTGATGGAGCTGAACTTGGCGTCGCCTTCGATTATCGATTCCACCGTGCAGCCGAGGTTCAGGTCATTGATGCGCGGAAGCTGATTGCCATCCACCTGGATGTGCGTGGGACAGACCGGCAAACCCAACAGCGCGCGGCGCATCGCGAGGAACGTCGCACCCAGGATGTTGAGACTGTCAATTTCGTCGCGATCGGCCCACGCGACGGCCCACGCGAGCGAGCGCTCGCGAATGATCGGCGCCAGACGCTCGCGCTCCTCAGCGGGCAGTACCTTCGAGTCAGCGAGTCCGTGAATCCGTCGATTGGGATTCAGAATGACCGCGGCAGCGACCACAGGGCCCGCGAGCGGTCCCCTGCCCGCCTCATCAACACCGGCACAGCGAATACCTTCGCCCCGTCGCTTGAAATTCATGCTGCGCCTCGCACAGTGGCGAGAATCGCCGCGGCGGCACGCTCGGCGCCACCGCGGCGCAAAACTTCGTGCACGGTTCGGAACTCGCGACTGAGCTCACTCACGTGCCGGGGGTCTTCGATCTCATGCAGCAGCGCCGCGCCGAGTGCGGCCCCGCTGACTTCTTCCTGGAAGAATTCGGGCACCAGTCGCCGTCCCACGAGAAGGTTGGGTTGAGAGAAGTATGGCACCTTGACCAGCCCGAGTGTACGCAACAGAAATGCCGTCACCGAGCTCAGCCTGTAGGCCACCACCATTGGACGCCCCGTGAGGAGTGTCTCGAGTGTCGCCGTTCCGGAAGCGACGATTACGCCATCGGCCGCCGCAAGTGCCCGCTGCGCCTGGCCATCGAGCAAAGTAATCGCGGGCGCGCCCGACATCGTCAGCAACGCGGCAACTTGGCGCTCAAAGGCGGCACGGACTCGCGCTGAGGCCGTAGGCGCAACGAAACGAATGTCCGGTCTGCGTTCCGCAATCCACGCGGCAGCCGCGGCGAAGTCGGCGCCCAGTCGCTCGACCTCACCCATGCGACTGCCGGGCAACAACGCGACCACGGTCGCGTCACTATCAATTCCTAATTCGCGGCGCGCCGCTGCACGGTCTACTTCGAGTGGAATCTGATCCGCGAGCGGGTGCCCGACAAACACCGCGCGCACGCCATGCTGCGCGTAGAAGTCCGTCTCGAAGGGCAACAGGCACAACACGAGGTCGCAGGCCTTGCCGATGGTCCGCACGCGGCCCTGGCGCCACGCCCACACCTGGGGACTGACATATTGAACAGTCTTGAGCCCGCGCTGCTTGAGACGCTTCTCCAGTCCGAGGTTGAACGCGGGGGCATCGATGCCCACGAACACGTCAGGGTGCAGCGTACTGAAACGCGACATCAGCATTGACCGCAACTTCAACAGACGGGGCAGATGCCGCAACGGCTCAGTGAAGCCCATCATCGCGAGCTCTTCAGACGACGCCCACGCGTCGCAGCCGGCGGCGATCATCTTGGGTCCAGCGACGCCGAAGCATTTCAGATTGGGGACCTGAGCACGCAGCGCATTAATGAGTGCGGCACCCAGAGTATCGCCAGAGGATTCCCCCGCGACGATGCCGACGCTGAGAGACGTGCGCGCGGAGCCAGACAGGCTCCTCGGCGCAACGTTCATCGCACGAGGCTGCGGGTCGAACTGTCGATAAAGTCGACGAACGCTTTGATTTCGGGGCGCGTGTCCGCTATTGGCCTCAGCTTCTCGAGCGCATCGGCGAGCTTGAGATCGGATCGATATAGAATCCGGTAGGCCTCGCGGATCTGCCGGATCTGTTCCTCGTCGAAACCCCTACGCTTCAACCCTTCCGAATTGACCATGCGAGGCTCAGCCGGGTTTCCGGCAACCATCACGTATGGCGGGATGTCGCGTTGGACGATCGCGCCGCCGGCGAGGAATGCATGTGCGCCTATCTTTACGTATTGATGCACCGCTGTCAGGCCGCCGAGACTCACCCAATCCCCGATTTCAACGTGACCGCCCACCGCGGCGCAATTCGCAAACACGGCCTTGTTGCCGATGATGCAGTCATGCGCGACGTGCGAATACGCCATGAACAGGTTGTCGTCGCCTATGCGCGTAACGCCGTGGCCCTGGGCCGTGCCCCGATTGACCGTGCAGCTTTCCCGAAAGACGTTCCGGTCGCCGATTTCTAGGCGCGTGGGCTCGCCGTTGTACTTCTTATCCTGGGGGGCGTCGCCTATGGAGGCGAACTGAAAAATCCGGTTGTCGGCGCCGATTTTGGTCGGGCCATTGATGACGACGTGCGGACCAACGATGGTGCGGGCACCAATCTGCACGTGCGGCCCGATGACGCTAAAGGGTCCCACGGTAACGTCCGCCGCAAGCTTTGCTTGTGGCGACACGAGGGCATGCGGGTCGATCACTTCCCCGTCTCCGGTGCCACCATCATGTCTGCGTGGGCCACTTCTGTCTCACCGACGAGCGCCGTCGTCGAAAACTTCCAGATTCCCTTCAAGGCGCGCTCCAATGTCGCCGTGAGAATCAACTGGTCACCCGGGGCCACCGGCTTGCGGAACCGTGCCTTGTCGATACCAACGAAGTAGAACTTCGTTTCATGGTTCGGCACCACGCCCGCAGTGACAAAGGCGAGGATGCCTGCAGCCTGGGCCAGTGCCTCCACGATCATCACGCCGGGCATCAATGGCCGGCCGGGAAAGTGCCCGGGGAAAAACGGCTCGTTGTAGGTCACGTTCTTGAGCGCCCGTATGCTTTTGCCGGGAATGCATTCGAGCACCCGGTCCACCATCAGGAACGGGTAGCGGTGCGGCAGCAGCTGCAAAATCGCGTCGATATCAAGTGTGATCGGGTCGGTCATCATCCTCATCCTGTTCGTCAGTCGCGGCGCCTTCGAGCTTCTTGACCCTCTGGACCAACGACTCGAGATTGCGAACGCGCGCGACCTGCCGGCGCCAAATTTTCGATTCTGTTATGGGAAGGCCACTGGAGTAAACACCCGGTCCCGCGAGCGAGCGGCTGACCATCCCGAAACCCGTGATGACGACTCCATCGCCAATCGTCAGGTGCCCCGCAATTCCGCAGGCGCCGCCGATGATGCAGTGCTTCCCGATAACCGTGCTGCCCGAGATTCCCGTGCAGCCGGCGATCACGGTGTGCGCGCCGACGCGGACGTTGTGACCCAACTGGATCTGGTTGTCGAGCTTCACGCCCTCCTCAACCACCGTATCTTCAATCGCTCCGCGGTCGATCGTCGTGTTGGCACCGATCTCCACATCAGCCCCGATCCGCACCGAGCCCACCTGGGGCACCTTCACCCACTTGCCCTGCTCCGGCGCAAATCCGAATCCATCGCCCCCAATGACCACCCCAGGCTGAATGATCGTGCGCGCCCCGATCTTCACTCCATGGCACAAGGTCACACTGGCAACCAAATAGACGTCCTCATCGAGTATGACGTCCTCTTCGACGACACACCGCCGGCCCACATGCACACGTGGCCCAACAACCGTCCGATCGCCAACGATCGCGAGCGCACCGATATGGGCTGAAGAGTCGACGCGAGCCGTGGAAGAGACGATTGCGGACGGATGCACTCCGGGCGGATGGTGAGGCGCCGGATGCAACAAACTCGTGATCCGCGCGAAAGTCGCACGCGGGTTGTTACAGATCAGCGCTGCCGTCGGACAGGCGTCAGCGGCCGCACGTTCGAGCACGACCACGGCAGCACGAGTCGCCGCCAGCTCGCGCCGGTTGCGGGACTCAGACAGGTACGCGACCGAATGGCTGTCCGCGTTCGCGAGCGTCCCGATACGCTCAACCAGCGCATCGGGATTGCCGCGAAGCTCACAGCCAAATCGAACAGCGAGTTCCCCAAGCGAAACGGCCATTGCGCCGTGCCAGAGGCTTAAAACTTATTTCCCGGGCGGCTTCGCCGGCGCGGGAGCCGGTGCCGTTGCGGGTGCTGCAGCCTTCGCATGAGACGCACCAGCACCCGGATTGGCCTGCAGCTGCGCCAGGATCGCAGGAGTGATGTCGATCGTCGGCGTTGTGTAGATCACGCCATCGGCGATGACCAGGTCGAAGTTCTGCGCCTTGGCGTAGACACGGACCTGCTCGATGAGGGTCTTCTGCAGACGCGACATCTCCTCGTTGCGGCGGGCATTGAAGTCCTCTTGAACTTCGCCCTGCTTGCGTTGCAGCTCGCGATAGCTGTCCCGCAGGTCCTTCTCGGAATTGGTCCGCTGGTCCTGCGACATGGTCGCGCCGTCCTTCTGCAGCTTGTCCTCCTTGGCCTTCAGCGTCGCCTGCTGGTTCTGCAGATCACGCTGCCGCGGGGTAAATTCGGTGCGGATGGCCTCCAGCGCCGACTTCGCCTGCGGGGACTCCTCGACCAGCCGGCCGTAGTCCACCACGCCGATCTTCAAGTCGGCCCAGGCCGGAGAGGCGACTAAAGTCCCTACCGCTGCCACGAACCCCACCCACCATTTGAATCTCATCAAATCCTTCACGGATACCCACCTCGAATGAATCTACGTATTGTGGCCTAAAATGCCTGTCCAATGGAGAACTGAAAGACCTCGGTTTCATCACCGTAGAACCGCTGCAGGTTCGTCGGATCACCATGCTTCGCATTGAGCGGCATCCCCAGGCTGAATCGGAACAGACCCAGGGGAGCCAGCCATTGTACGGAGACTCCGGCCGAACGTTTGATGTCCCCGGCGCTGAAACCGTAATTCTGCACGGTCGCATTGTTCGGACCATAGAAAATCAGGTTCTTATTGGTATTGAACACGTTGCCCTGATCCAGGAAGAGGCTCACCCGGGCCGTGCTGCGCCACTTGGCGGGCATCGGCAGGATGATCTCGTTGCGGTTCACGACCTTCATATTGCCACCGTACGGGTTGCCGAACTGGTCCTTGGGACCCAGCCGGCTCTCCCGGAAGCCACGAACGTCGTCCGGACCGCCACCGAAGTAATTCCGGTACGGGGGCAACGCCGTGGTGCCGCCGAACGGCGCACCGTAGTCGACCGTGAAACTGAACGAATAGGCCACCGGCCCGTAAATCGGCACGTACTGCAGGAAGCTGTAGTTGCCAACCCAGTACTTCACGTTGCTGCCCGGGATAGTGGATGACAGCGAGACGGTCTGCCGCATGCCGCGGTCCGCAAACAACGTACGGTTGCGGGTATCCCAGCCCCAGCCAACGAGCCCCTCGAACGTTTTGAAGTTGGTTCCGTAGAAGACGAACTCGTTGTTGCTCGAGTCGTCGTGCGCAATGCGCTGGTACGGATGGCCGTTCTGTTGCACCCACTGCTGGGCTTGCAACGCGCTGCCCTGCGAGTTGGTCAGCAACTGTGAGCTGTCGATCGAGCCGCCGACCCGCAGATACTGATACTCGCTGATCGGGTAGTCCCACGTCACACCGCCGCTGACGGTCTTCGACGAGAAGTTGGACGAGGACGAGACGAACTGCGTCACGTCGCGATAGGTAACGGATTCCGTTCGCGACACGCCATCGATACTCGTGTACGGGTCGGTGTGCTGCAGGCTGTACACCTTGCTGAAGGCGCCACCATTCAACTCGACCGAGATACGCTGCCCGGTGCCCAGGAAGTTGGCGTCCGTGTAGCTACCGTTCAGCTGGAACTTGTAGGTCTCGGAATAGCCGATACCGCCGCCCAGCTGGGCGCTCGGACCCTCCTCCACCTTGAAGCCCACATCGACCTGGTCGGGCGAACCCGTGACCGGAGTGGTCTCGAACGACACGTTTTTCACATACGGCAGACGTTGGACGCGCTGCTTCGAACGCTCCAGCGAGGTGTTGGAAAGCCAACCACCTTCGAGCTGGCGCATCTCGCGACGCAACACTTCATCGTTGATGCGGTTGGAGCCGGAGTACGTGATGTTACGTACGTACACCCGGTTACCCGGATCCACGAAGAACGTCAGGGATACTTCGTGCGTGGCGTTGTTCGGTGTCGGGACCGGTTCCACCTTCGCGAAGGCGTAACCGTCCTGGCCCAGGCGATTCTGGATCAGCTCCTGCGTGCCGGTAATCAGCTTCTGGTTGAACGTCTGCCCCGGCTTGACCAGCAGCAGTTTCTCGAGCTCGGCCTTCGGGACCACGAAGGTACCGGCGAGCTTCACGTCCGAAATCTTGAAAACCTCGCCTTCCTGGAGGTTCACGGTAATGAAGATGTCGTCCTTCTCAGGCGCGATGGCGACCTGGGTGGAGTCGATCTGGAAATTCGCGTAGCCGCGGTCCATGTAGAAGTTGCGCAGCTTCTCCAGGTCGCCCTGCAGGGATTCGCGCGAATAGCGGTCGTCCTGTTTGTACCAGGACTTCCAGTTCGGAGTCTTCAGCTCAAACGTATCCAGCACTTCCTTCTGCTTGTACGTGTGATTGCCCACGAGATTGATCTGGCGGATCTTCGCGCGCTTGCCTTCCTTGATTTCGATCTTGACCTTCACCCGGTTGCCGGTCTCTTCCTCGACCTTGGTGTCGACCCGGACCGCGTATTTGCCGCGGCTGTAGTACTGATCGGTCAGGTAGCCGGTCACGTCTTCCAGCACCGAGCGATCGAAGGTCTTGCCCGTCGCAAGGCCGACGTTGCGCAGCGACTTTTGCAGATCCTCGGTCTTGATGTCCTTGTTGCCCGTGATCTCGAAGCTCTCGATGGAGGGACGCTCCAGCAGCACGACAAACAGCGTGTTGCCCTCACGTCGCAGCTGCACGTCACGGAAGAATCCGGTCGCATACAGCGCCCGGATGGCTTCACGCACGCGCGTCGGATTCAGATGATCGCCGATGTTGACCGGTAGATAGTTGTAGACAGTACCTTCAGATACGCGTTGCAGACCTTCGACGCGGATGTCGCCTACAGTGAAATCTGCGTCATTCGTCGCCGTCTGCGCAATTGGCGTTTGGGCAATGGTAATTGCGCAACGCGTAAACAGCGCAACGGAGGCCAGGACGGCGCGAGCCTTCATGCTTCACTCACAAATAACTTTCTTTCGCGCGCAGTGCGCGCTGTTGGTTTGTCAGGTGTTCAACTTAGTTGGCGTGCGATGTCGTTGAACAATGCGACGCCCATCAGCAGGATGAGCAGCGCAATACCAACTTGCTGTCCGAACGCCTGCGCCCGCTCCGAGAGCGGACTCCCCTTCAGCCACTCGACCAGCTGAAAGACGATCTGCCCACCATCGAGGATCGGGATGGGCAGCAGGTTGAGAAAACCGAGCGACAGCGATATCAGCACCAGGAAGCCCATGAACGAGGCGACCCCCGCCTCGGCCGAGTCGCCCGCATATTCGGCGATCGACAGTGGGCCATTCAAATTCTTCATGGAGAACTGTCCCAGCACCATGCGCCAGAACAGCCTGCCCTGCAGGGCCGTCATGCTCCAGGCCTCCTGCGCAGCGCGGCTCAGGGCACCGGCGGGCGACAGTTGGATCTGCATGACCATGTCATCGGGAAGCTTCTTGCCCGGCGGCTGCTGGACGCGAATCCGGCCCACCACCTTGTCGCCTTCCTTGTCGCTGGCGACGGGGATTTGCACGCTGTGCTCAGTGCCATCGCGCAGATAACGGAAATTCAGGGTTGCACCCGGGCGGGCACTCACGCGGGCCGAGATGTCCCGGAAGTCCGAGACGCGTTCGCCGTCGATGGCCGTAATCTGGTCACCGGGCTTCAGTCCCGCGCGGGCGGCGGGTCCCTCCGCAGCGACGGGACCCAGAATGGCCGGCAGCGGCGGCAGCCAGAACTCGAAACCCAACCCGTGCAACAAGGCGGCGGGCTCAGTCAGATGCACCCGCTCTTCGCGATTGGGGACATTGAGGTTGGCGGCGCGCGTAGTGCCGTCCTTACCCTTCACGGACAGGGTCGCTATGCCCCGCGAGCTCACGGCGTCGAGCAGATCAAACATGACATCGCGCTGGCCGACGACGGGTGACCCGTTGATGGCGAGGATCTCGTCGCCGGTCCGCAAGCCGCCGCGCGCGGCGATGGAGTTCTGCAGGACGTCACCGACAACGGGTTTGAATTCGGTGATGCCGGAGACCCAGAACATGCCCCACAGCACCAGGATGGCGAAGGCGATGTTGAATGCGGGACCCGCCAGCAGCACGGCAATGCGCTGCCACGGTGGCTTGCGAGTGAAGGAGCGTGCGAGGTCTTCGCTGGCAACCGGGCCTTCGCGCTCGTCCAGCATCTTCACGTAGCCGCCCAGAGGAATGGCGGCGATAACGTATTCGGTGCGATCGGGACCGGCGATCCGGCTGAACAGAGGCCGGCCAAAGCCGACGGAGAACCGCAGCACCTTGAAGCCGAGCCGTCGGGCCACCCAGTAGTGCCCGAATTCGTGCACCGTGACCAGAAGGCTCACGGCCACGATAAACCACAGCGCGTACCAGACCAAATTCATGCGTGAGCGTCCCTAACTACCCCACTGTAACCGGACCGTGTGCCACCAGCCGACGCGCTCAGCTGTTCGCGGGCCAGCCGTCGCGCCTCGGCATCTGCGGCCAGAACGTCATCGAGACCACCGATCTTTCCGCCGGTGCTCTTTGTGATCACGGCTTCAATGACCGTTGCAATGCCGATAAAGTTCAATTGGCGGTCCAGGAACGCCTGCACTGCAACCTCGTTTGCCGCATTGAGTGTGGCCGGCTGCAGTCCGCCGGTGCGCGCCGCCGCCTGTGCCAGCGTCAGGCAGCGGAACTTTTCGTAGTCAGGGGCTCGGAAGTCCAGTCGTCCGGCCCGCACCAGATCCAGGAAGTCTACACCGGAGGAGATTCGCTCGGGCCAGGCAAGCGCGTGCGCAATCGGCGTACGCATGTCGGGCGAGCCGAGCTGTGCGAGCACCGAGCCGTCGAGGTATTCGACCATCGAGTGAACGATGCTTTGCGGATGGACGACGATCTCGACCTGCGCCGGCGCAAGGCCGAAGAGAAAACACGCCTCGATGAGCTCGAGACCCTTGTTCATCAGCGTCGCCGAGTCGACTGAGATCTTGCGGCCCATGACCCAGTTCGGGTGGGCGCACGCCGCCTCGGGAGTGACCGATTCGAGTGCTTCGCGCGGCGTATCGCGGAATGGGCCGCCCGAGGCAGTCAGCAGGATCTTCCGCACCCCCGGGGCCGGCTCGCCGGTGCGTGCCTGTGGCGGCATGCATTGAAAAATCGCATTGTGCTCACTGTCGATGGGCAGCAGTGTCGCACCGGATGCGCGGACTGCTGACATCAACAGCGGGCCGGCCATCACGAGCGACTCTTTGTTCGCCAGCAGAAGCCGCTTGCCTGCGCGTGCAGCCGCAAGCGTGGACGGCAGACCGGCCGCTCCAACAATCGCCGCCATGACGCAGTCGGTCTCACGCAGCGTCGCGATTTCGATCAGGCCATCCTGACCTGCGAGCACGCGGGTCCCTGGAGCTTGCGTGCCCAGTGTCTGTATCAGCTCGCGCGCCGCGTTTTCATCGGCGAGCACAGCGTACGACGGACGCCAACGCAACACCTGCGCAGCCAACTTCGCAACATTGCGGTTGGCACCCAGGGCCACCAGTTTGAAGCGGTCAGGATGGCGGGCGAGCACATCGAGCGTGCTCTCGCCAATCGAGCCGGTAGAACCTAGAACGGCAACGCCAATCATGCCGCGACCCCCAATACGGTTAATCCAAACAGCAGGACGGGCGCCGCGCCGGTCACGCTGTCGATGCGGTCCATGACACCACCGTGTCCCGGAAACAGCGTACCGCTGTCCTTCACTCCGGCAAACCGCTTCAGGAGACTTTCTGTCAGATCGCCGATGATCGAAAACGCCACCGCGGCCAGGCACAGCGGCACAAACGCGTACGCCGGTACTCCGAACCAGACGCTGCCGCAGACTGCCATCACAGCGCCACCAGCGATACCGCCCAACACACCCTCCCAGGTCTTGCCCGGCGAGACGGACGGCGCCAGGCGCAGTCGGCCAAAGCGCCGACCCGCGAAGAATGCACCGATATCGGCGGCAAACACGAGCAATAACGTGAAAATCATCCACTGCGCTCCTTGCGGCAGATCGAAGCGCAGGCGTACGAGCGCCAGCCAGGCAGGCACGAGCGCCAGCAGGCCAGCCAATCCGGCCAACAACGGCGTCACACGGTGCGGCGCGAATGCGATCCATACGAGCGCGATCACCCACCAGACAACTGCAGCAGCCAATACGATTTCCCGACCCTCCGGTGACTCGGTGACGTGCCAGACCACCGGCATCATGACCGCCACGAGTGCGACATACAGCGATCGGAACGCCACGCTGCGCAAACGCAGAAATGCCGACCACTCCCATGAACCTGCCAGAACCAACAGCGACAGCAGGACGAGTGTCGCAACGGGTGGCAACAGCAGCACGATCGCCAGGAAGCTCACACCGAGCACGATCGCAGTGCTGATGCGCTTACGCAGACCCTCGTTCACGGCTCGCGGACTTTCATCGCTTCGCCACCCGCACGCCCGGGCAACTGTTCCTGCGTGAGACCGAAACGGCGTTCGCGACTGGTGAAAAACGCCAGGGATGCTTCGAGCTCGGCCACGTCAAATTCCGGCCACAGCACCGGGCTGAAATACAGCTCGGCGTAGGCGGCGTGCCACAACAGGAAATTGCTGATCCGCTGCTCGCCTCCCGTGCGGATCATGAGATCCGTCTCCGGCAGATCGGCGAGCTGCAGCTGCGCGGCGAAACGCGTCTCGTCGATGTCGGCGACACGTATGGATCCACTGGAGCATTGCCGTGCAAGTTCTTGAGCGGCCTGCACTATATCCCAGCGGCCGCCATAACTCATGGCGATCTGCAGTTTCAGGCCGTCATTGCCCCCGGTGCGCTGCTCGGCGGCGGCAATCCGCGCCTGCAGACGGACCGCCAGCAGCTTGCGGTCCCCGATGAAACGCACCCGTACGCGGTTTGCGTGCAGCTCGTCGATTTCGCGGTCGAGCGAGTCCACGAACAGGTTCATGAGACTGGAGACCTCGTCCGCGGGCCGGTTCCAGTTCTCGCTCGAGAAAGCAAACAGTGTCAGGGCCTCGATTCCGCGGCGCGCGCACTCCTGGATCGCCATGCGCGTGGGCTTGAGACCGGCACGGTGTCCGGCCGCGCGCGGGACGCCCTGAGCCTTTGCCCAGCGTCCATTGCCATCCATGATGATCGCGACATGCCGCGGAAGTTGCGTCAAACCTGCATGACCTCTTTCTCTTTCGCGGTCAGCAGCTGTTCGATATCGGCAACGTGCTTGTCGGTGAGCTTCTGAATGTCACCTTCGGCCTTGCGCTCCTCATCCTGCGAGATCAGTTTCTCTTTCAACATTTCCTTGATGTCGCTCATCACGTCGCGACGCACGTTACGCACGGCGACCCGCGCGCCCTCAGCGTCCTGACGCAGGATCTTCGTGATGTCACGTCGTCGATCTTCAGTGAGCGCCGGCATCGGGATGCGAATAATCGTTCCCGCCGTCATAGGCGTGAGACCCAGATCCGACTTGTAGATGGCCTTTTCGATCGGCTGCACCATGGTTTTCTCCCATGGAGAGACGACGAGCGTCCGCCCGTCCTCGACCGCGATGTTGGCCACCTGGTTCAGCGGTGTCTCATTGCCGTAGTAGTCCACCTTGAGATGCTCTATCAGGCTGGGGTGCGCGCGACCGGTCCGCAGCTTTTTCATGTCGGTCTGAAATGTCTGGACGCACTTGGTCATGCGTACCAGCGCGTCCTTCTTAATATCGTCGAGCATGAGTTCGCGCTCCTGAAAAAAACTGGCTATTCGTTCGTTACCAGGGTCCCGACTTCCTCGCCCTTCACGATTCGCGTCAGGTCGCCCGAATTGTTGAGATTGAACACCCGCAAAGGCAAGCGGTTATCCCGGCACATGACGATGGCGGTCGCGTCCATCACGTTCAGCTTGTCGGTGAGCACCCTGTCGAACGTCAGGGTCGAGTAACGGATCGCGGCGGCATTTCGCACCGGATCATCGGAATACACACCGTTGACCTTGGTCGCCTTCAGAAGCACATCGGCATTGATCTCGATCGCGCGCAGCGAAGCGGCCGTATCGGTCGTGAAAAACGGATTGCCGGTGCCGGCGGCGAAGATCACTACACGCCCCTTTTCGAGGTGACGGACGGCACGCCTGCGGATGTAGTCCTCACACACCTCGTTGATCCGGATGGCGGACATGACCCGTGCGTGCATGCCGAGCGCCTCGAGCGCGTCTTGCATGGCGAGGGAATTCATGACGGTCGCGAGCATTCCCATGTGGTCGGCAGCGACGCGATCCATCCCCGCGCGGGCCAAACCGGCGCCGCGGAAGATATTCCCGCCGCCGATCACCACCGCCGTCTGCACGCCCATCTGCACGATGTCCTGCAGCTCGCCGGCGATCCGCTTGAGTACCGCCGGATCGACGCCGTAATCGACAGAGCCCAGCAGCGCCTCACCCGACAATTTCACCAGAATGCGCGAGAAGCGCGGTTTTGAAGGTTCGTTCATCGCATCCAACCTCTCGCCCTCTAGGTGTTGAAAAAAACCCCGCGCGAGGCGGGGTTCTTCATGAGCATCGAAGCAACCTCAGTGGGTTGCTCCCTTGACCTGTGCCATGACCTCGGCTACGAAATCGTCCTGCTTCTTTTCGATGCCGGCGCCGACCTCGTACCGCTCGAAGGTAACCACTTCGGCCTTGGCGCCCTTGAGAAGTTTCTCAATCGTCACATCGGGCTCCTTCACGAAGGGCTGACCCAGCAACGTGATCTCACCCAGCGACTTACGCAGTCGACCTTCAACCATCTTGGCGACGATCTCCGGCGGCTTGCCTTCACTCTGTGCCTGCTCCGTGAGGATCTCGCGCTCCTTCGCAACCACGTCAGCCGGCACGTCGGCCATTGTCTGGTACCGGGGGTTGCTGGCGGCCACATGCATGGCCAGGTCGTGCGCCAGGGTTGCATCCCCGCCCTTCACGACTACCAGCGCGCCAATCCGCGTTCCGTGCACATAAGCACCGAGGTTGCCTTCGGAGCTGAGCACTGCTGAACGGCGAACGCTGATGTTCTCACCGATCTTCGCGATCAGCGCCCGGCGGCGCTCGTCGACAGTCTCACCGCTATCCAGCTTGGCGGCCAGCAGGGCATCCAGCGGGCCTGCTCCGACGCCCAGGGCTTTCGCAGCCACCGCCTGGGCAAAGCCCCGGAAGTCCTGCTCGCGCGCCACGAAGTCCGTCTCGCAGTTGATTTCCACCATGGCAGCCTTGCGACCGTCGGCGGCCTTCTCAACCACGATGACGCCTTCAGCGGCCACGCGGGTGGCCTTTTTGTCGGCCTTGGCCAGCCCCTGCTTGCGCATCAGCTCGGCGGCAGCGTCCAGGTCGCCCTTGGTTTCCACCAGGGCTTTCTTGCATTCCATCATGCCCGCGCCCGTACGCTCGCGGAGCTGCTTAACCGCATCTGCAGTAATCGTCATAAATTAATCCTCGTGCCGTGCGCCAGGAGCGACCACAGCCAATCTCAGTCGCGACCACCGGTACGGCCGCCCTTGCCACCGCGCCGTGCACCCTGCGGGGGCCGACGATCGGTCGTCGGAGGCGGAGCTACTGGCGGCAAGCCGACGGCGGCTGCCACTAGTGCCGGATCCTCGACGTCCAGGTCACCCTCGTCGTCGATCTCCGTCGCCTCTGTGGCCTCACCGGCAGCAGGAATCGGGGCCGCCGGGCCGCCCGGCCTGCGCCGCGCGGGTGCTTTCTTCCGAACGTTCGCCGCGGGGCGCGGACGACCACCGCCGCCGCGGGCCGCCTTCTTGCGCGGATTACCGGCTTCGTCCAGCTCTACGAACTCGTCCTCGCCCACAGGCGCTGACGGAACTGATTCCTTACCCTCGATGACAGCATCCGCCATACCCGTGGCATACAGCTGAACAGCGCGCATTGCGTCGTCGTTGCCCGGGACGACGTAGTCGATGCCGTCAGGCGAGCAATTGGTGTCGACGATCGCCACAACGGGGATGCCGAGCTTCTTGGCTTCGTGAATGGCGATCTTTTCATGACCGACATCAATGACGAACATGGCATCCGGCAGGGATTCCATGTGCTTGATACCGCCCAGGCTGCGTTCCAGCTTGTCCATCTCACGACGTAGCTGGGTGGCTTCCTTCTTGCCGCGCTTGTCGAGAGCGCCGGTGGTGGCCAGTTCGGTAATTTCAGCCAGCCGCTTGATGGATTGGCGGATGGTCTTGAAGTTGGTCATCATGCCGCCCAGCCAACGCTGGTTCACGAACGGCTGGCCGGAGCGAAGCGCCTCGCGCTGCACAGCCTCACGCGCCGAGCGCTTGGTGCCGACGAAAAGCACAGTGCCGCCGTCGGCAATGACGCTCTTTACGAAGTTCGCAGCCTCTGTATACAGCGGCTGGGTCTTCTCTAGGTTGATGATGTGGATTTTATTGCGTTCGCCAAAGATGAAAGGGGCCATCTTCGGGTTCCAGAAGCGGGTCTGATGTCCAAAATGGACGCCCGCTTCCAGCATCTGTCGCATTGACACGCCGGGCATAAAAAGTCTCCAAAGTTTGGGTTGGGCCTCCGCGCATCCCTGGTAGCCACCCTTGACGTTCGCGCCGTAAGGCACAATTTACGTCTCGGGCACCCAGCCACCAGGCCTCATTAATTGTCAATGACGATGCGCGTGTGGGGTTGCGTTGCCAAAAAAGGCCGCGCTTTATAGCATGTCGGTCGAGTCTGAACAATGCCTTACGCGCGCCCACCGGAAGTCCCCTACTGAAGCTATGCACGTGACCGTAAAGACCCCTGAAGAGCAGGAAAAAATGCGCGTGGCCGGACGCCTGGCCGCGGAGGTGCTCGACATGATTGGCGAGCACGTCGTGCCCGGTGTCACCACCGAAGAGCTCGATAAGATCTGCCACGACTATATTGTCGATGTGCAGCGCTCGATTCCCGCGAACCTCAATTACCGCGGGTTTCCGAAGACTATCTGTACTTCGGTGAATCACGTGGTGTGTCACGGAATTCCGAATGACAAGCGGCTCAAGGCCGGCGACATCGTCAACATCGATGTCACTGTGATTCGCGATGGATTCCATGGCGATACCAGCCGGATGTATTTCGTCGGCAAGCCGCCGACGCATGCGCAGCGATTGGCGGAAACCTGTTTCGAAGCGATGTGGCGTGGAATCGAAACCGTGAAGCCGGGCACGCGGCTGGGCGATATCGGACACGCGATTCAATCGTTCGTGGAAGAGCGCAATTATACGGTTGTGCGCGAATACTGCGGCCACGGCATCGGCCGCGTGTATCACGAGGATCCCCAGGTTCTGCACTACGGCGAGCCCGGTACGGGCTTTGAGCTGAAGCGCGGAATGACGTTCACGGTGGAACCCATGGTGAATGCCGGCAAGCGTCACGTGCGATTACTGCCCGACGGCTGGACCGTGATCACGAAGGACCATTCATTGTCTGCGCAGTGGGAGCACACAGTGCTCGTTACTGATACAGGGGTCGAAGTACTGACCCTGGGTGCGGCCGGGCGTCATTAGCAGGCGCCAGCGGCCACCCTGCCCGGCAAAAACCGCGCTTTTTGCCGGGTCGCCGACCGAGACCCACCACCGTGATCTGCCGAAAGGGCCGCAGGCCGCTTTCGGCCAATGAACACAGAAAGGACGGAATTCCGCCCGGCACGGCATAATGGTCCTATGCCGGTCGGAGATATCGACATCCTGGAAGAGCCACTGCCGCTACCGACCCGTAGCGCCCCTTGGCCATTGCTGAACCGCTTGCCGGCATTGCTGGCTGAAGCGAACGGGTCTCGGACGGCTTATCGCGATTACCTGCGCCAGGCTCATGAAGAGCTGAAAGCCCGTTTTCTGGCCGAAGATCCCATTGAGGATCTCGTGCATGCGCGCGCCGCGCTCATCGATTTAGTACTTCGTGAAGCGTGGCGGAGCCAGCATCTCGCCGAGGTCGACTCCTGGGCGCTCGTGGCTGTTGGTGGTTATGGACGCGGTGAGCTACACCCCTGCTCCGACATCGACATCATGTTGTTGGTACCGGAGCCGCCGGACGCCGAGGGCCGCGGTAAGCTCGAGCGGTTAGTCACTTTCTTCTGGGATATCGGCCTCGAAGTGGGACACAGCGTCCGCACCGTCGAGGAGTGCGTGCAGGAAAGCACCGCTGACGTGAGCGTGATGACGACGCTTCTCGAAGCACGGCAGCTCGCTGGAAGCTCCGCACTCGTTGTTCGTATGCGCGATGCGCTGTCTCCCGATCACGTCTGGCCGGTCAAAGAATTCTTCGAAGCCAAGGTGCGCGAACAGGCGGAACGGCACACCAAGGCGCACGACACCGCCTACAACCTCGAGCCCAATGTAAAGACGGGACCGGGTGGACTGCGGGACATTCAAACGATTGCCTGGGTCGCCAAGCGCCATTTCGGCTCCGATACGCTCGACGGCCTGGCCACCCGGGGCTTCCTGTCGGTGGCCGAGCTGCGCCGCCTCAAACAGGCTCAGGCCTTTCTGTGGAAGGTCCGGTTTGGCCTGCACATTCTCACGGGTCGACGCGAAGACCGTCTCCTCTTCGACCACCAGATCCGACTGGCGCAGACATTCGGATACGAGGATGCGTCCTACACCCTCGCGGTCGAGCAGTTCATGCAGCGGTACTACCGCACCGTGATGGATGTCAGCCTGCTGAACGAGTTGTTGTTGCAGTTGTTTCGCGAGGCGATTCTCTCGGAGAGTGAGCCGCCGAGGCCGTTGAACGCGCGCTTCCAGGTTCGCAACGGCTCACTGGAGGCGGTCAGCAGCGATGTGTTCGCGCGGACCCCTTCCGCCATCCTCGAGCTGTTCGTTCTGCTGCAACAGAACCCCGATATCAACGGAGTGCGGGCATCTACGATGCGCGCCGTAGCCCGCAGCCTCTGGCTCATCGACGAGGAGTTCCGCCAGAACCCGCGTAACCATCGATTGTTCTTGGAGATCGTGCGCTCACCTGTTGGAGTGACACACGAGCTTCGGCGAATGAATACGTACGGCGTACTGGGTCGTTACATTCCGGCGTTCGGACGAATCGTCGGGCGCATGCAGTACGATCTGTTTCATGCGTATACAGTTGACGCTCATACGCTGTTTGTCGTGAGTAACTTGCGGCGGTTCGCGATTCCTCGGTACGACCACGAGTTGCCGGCAGCGTCGCGGATCATGCAGTCGCTCCCGCGGACCGAAATTGTTTATCTCGCCGCCCTCTTCCACGACATTGCCAAGGGGCGCGGCGGCGATCACTCCGAGCTGGGTGGGGTAGATGCGGAGGCGTTCTGCCTCGAGCAAGGCCTGTCCCCCTACGATGCCCGCCTCGTTGCCTGGTTGGTGCGCAATCACCTCGAGCTGTCGATTACCGCCCAGAAGCAGGACATCGCGGATCCGCAGGTGATCAATGCGTTCGCACGCAAGGTCGGTGACGAAAACCATCTCGACTATCTGTATGTGTTGACCTGCGCGGACGTTCGCGGGACCAATCCCAAGCTGTGGAATTCCTGGAAGGCGTCCCTGTTCCACGATTTCTATGACCGCGTGAAGCGCGCGCTGCGCCGCGGTCTCGAGAGTCCAATCGACCAGGAGCAGCTGGTTCGTGAGACGCAGGAAGCCGCTCGACGCCTGCTCATCGAGCACGGCATCTCCGATGCGGAGGTCGAGAAGGCCTGGGCCCGCTTCGGCGCGCCCTACTTCCTGCGGCATACGCCCGAAGAAGTGGCCTGGCACACCCGGCTGTTGGCAGAGCGCGATATCGGCTCCGATGAGCCGCTGGTCGCACTCGACCCGCGGGGCGTCCGCGGAACCACTTCAGTGTTGATTTTCGCGCGCCCCAGCCGTCATGGGTTTGCGCGCACCACCGCCGTTCTCGATCAGTTGGGATTGAACATCGTCGATGCGCGTATCACGCCCACCGGAGACGGTTTCAGTCTCGACCTGTATCACGTGCTGGAAGACGACGGCGCACCGATCAGTGACAACGACCGCAAGAGCGAGATTGAGCACGCCATCTGGCGCTCACTGCAGCGACCGCAAGACACTCCCTTCGCGGTGTCGCGCCGTGCGCCACGGCAGGCTCGCATGTTCAACACACCGACACAGATCCAGCTGAACGTCGACGACCGCAACCGCCGGTCGGTCTTGGAGCTCACCGCGGGCGACCGACCCGGCCTGCTGAGTGACATCGGCAAGGTGCTGATGGAGCAACACCTGCAATTGCACGACGCGAAGATCATGACGGTGGGCGAGCGTGCCGAAGACGTTTTCTATATCACGGACTTCGAACAGCGCCCCCTGAGCGCGGCGGCCGCGCAGACACTCCGAGAGAAATTGATGCAGGCGTTGGATCGACGGCGGGCCGCGTAAAAACCACCCCGCGAAATCGAGCTTTACACGAATGGCAAGTGATCACCCTCGAGCAAGACGCTCGCTTTCGCGGGGGCCCCGGTGAACCCGAGGCTGGTTCGGCTCCACGCATATCCATTTGAACGTCTCGCCCGCCTCAAGGCTGGCGTCACGCCTCCGGCGGGACTTGCGCACATTGCGATGTCCATTGGCGAGCCCCAACACACGCCGCCGGCGTTTGTGCTCGATGCGCTGCGTGAGAACCTCCATCGCCTGGACAGCTACCCCGCGACAGCCGGTCTGCCGGAGTTTCGTGCGGCGGCGGCTCGTTGGTTGCAGAGGCGATTCCAGTTGCCGGTTGGGAGCGTGAATCCCGCGACAATGGTGTTGCCGGTGAACGGGACTCGCGAAGCGCTCTTCGCTTTCGTGCAAGCCGTGGTGGATGATCAGACGCAACCGCTCGTGGCGATGCCAAACCCGTTCTACCAAATATACGAGGGAGCGGCGTTGCTCGCGGGTGCTGAACCCTGCTTCCTCAACACGACCGCAGCGACACGCTACGTGCCGGATCTCGATGCCGTCGGCGAACATGCGTGGCGGCGCTGTCAGATCTTGTTTCTGTGCAGTCCCGGCAACCCCAGTGGCGCTGTGCTCTCCCAGGATTTTTTGCGGCACGCACTCCTGTTGGCAGAGCGGCACAACTTCATTATTGCCGCTGACGAGTGCTACTCGGAGATCTACCCCGACGAGGAATCACGCCCTATCGGCCTTTTGCAGGCGGCCCTTGCGGCGGGCCACGACAGCTTCCAGCGATGCGTCGTGTTCCACAGTCTTTCCAAGCGCTCCAGCGTCCCCGGCTTGCGCTCCGGATTTGTCGCTGGTGACCCGCAGGTGATCTCGCGATTTCTCTTGTATCGGACCTATCACGGCAGTGCGATGGCGGTTCCGACACAGCTCGCAAGCATCGCCGCCTGGGACGACGACGCGCACGCCGTCGCCAATCGCCGCTTGTACCAGGAGAAGTTCAACGCGGTGATCCCGATCCTGTCGGATGTGCTCGACATCGAGCGTCCCGAGGGTGGGTTCTATCTGTGGACTGATGTTCGCGCAGATGACGAGCAATTTACCCGTAATCTGTTTGCCACCAGGAATGTTACGGTGTTGCCCGGCAGTTATCTCGCACGCTCCAACGATGGAATCAATCCTGGCGCCGGGCGCATCCGAATCTCGCTGGTCCCCAGCGTTGCGCAGTGCATCGAAGCCGCCGAACGTATCCGCTCCCTGGTTAGCTGAAGGACACCGTTGAGCCATGACCGACCGATCCCACCTGCAATCCCTCATTGAAGGCGCTTTCGAGCGCCGCGCCGAGCTGACTCCAAAGAATGTGCCCGCAGACCTGGGGCGGGCCATTGATGAGTGCATCGAGCTGCTCGACAGTGGCCAGGTGCGGGTTGCGGAACCCACAGACGGACGGTGGGTGGTCAATGAGTGGCTGAAAAAAGCGGTCCTGCTTTATTTCCGCACGCACGACAATGTCGTCATGGACGCAGGCTATACCCGCTTCTATGACAAGGTGCCGCTCAAATATACGCAAGCAACCGAGGGCGACCTGAAGTCCGGTGGAGCTCGGGTCGTACCGCACGCCATTGTCCGCAAAGGTTCCTACATCGCCCCGAACGTCGTGCTCATGCCGAGCTACGTCAACATCGGTGCCCATGTCGGCTCTGGAACGATGGTCGACACGTGGGCAACCGTTGGGTCATGTGCGCAAATTGGACGCAACGTGCATTTGTCAGGCGGCGTCGGTATCGGTGGCGTGCTCGAGCCCCTCCAGGCAAGCCCGACCATCATTGAGGACGACTGCTTCATTGGCGCCCGCTCTGAAGTGGTCGAGGGGGTGGTCGTGGAAGCCGGCTCGGTCATTTCGATGGGCGTTTTTATCGGCCAAAGCACGCGTATCTACGACCGTACAACGGGTCAGATACTCCAAGGTCGCGTCCCGGCCGGCTCGGTTGTCGTTCCCGGCACACTCCCGTCGTCCGACGGGCGATATGGGCTGTACTGCGCCGTGATTGTAAAAAGAGTCGACGCTCAGACTCGGTCTAAAACTTCCATCAACGACCTGCTGCGCGTCATCGATTGATGTACACGCGCAACAGTTAACACTCCCCCGCGCGGAAAACGCGCTCCTATAACCGCAATTTAACCTTTGCGGCAGTGACTTTTGTGTCACGCAAGCTTACGATTCCGGCAGGCTGAGCGAAAGTATTAGATATATGTGAGGGGGGTGTCATTCTATTGTCATACGTTATTCGTAGCCTTCGCGGTGCGTTGAGAAACGGTTGTTTGCCATAGGCAACAACCTAGAAGAGGCAAACGCCCGAACCAATGCATTTTTTTTCAGCACGCAAATTAACGCGTGCAAGTGTCATTTCAGGAGCATAAATAATGCGCAAGCAGATCCTCACGGTTGCCTTAGTTACAGGTTGCGCCGGGACCACGGCTGCCGTGGCGGCTGACATCGGTGCGAACACAACGGTCGGCGGTCAGGCCTTCTTCGATGTGAGTCACATCCAACTCGAGAACGAAAACGCCGCCGGCAAGAAAATTGATGCCGGTCCAACCGGGACCGGTTTTGACATCAAGCGTCTGTACTTGATTGCCGACCACAAATTCAACGATGTCTGGTCAGCCGACATTACTCTGGATGCGCAGTACAGCACGGCCAGCACGGCGACCGTCACAACACCGACCGGCACGACCACGGCGCTGACCAACCAGAACAGCAGCGGCGGCGTGACGGAGGTCATGTTGAAGAAGCTGTACCTGGAAGGGAAGTTCTCAGACGCCCTGGTAGTACATGCAGGCTCCTACACATCGCCCTGGGCTCCCTTCGTCGAGTCGCTTTACGGGTACCGTTATATCGAGAAAACCTCGCTCGACCGGCTGGGTTTCGCCCAGACCGCAGATTGGGGACTGAACGCGACCGGCAAGTTTGGACCGAACAACATGCTGGGCTATTCGGTATCCATCGTGGACGGCGCGGGATACAAGAATCCCTCGCGCAGCAAGTCACCCGACTATGAAGGTCGCATTTCGGTGGTTCCGGTGGAATGGCTCACCGTGGGCGCAGGCTTCTACGCCGGCCACCTGGGTCAGGTCACAGCCACGAACCAGGATTTCGACCAGCACACCGCCGTCCGCTGGGACGGAGTGGTCGGTGTGAGTATCTCCGGCGTGCGTGCCGGCGTCGAGTACTTCACGGCGCGGAACTTTAAAACCGTCAACACCGTCGCCGCATCGGTGTACGGCACCTCCGCTGTTGTGGCCTCTACCGCGACCGGCGTTGCCCCATCCGACAAGGCAGATGGCGAGTCGGCCTTCATCTCCTACGCTTTCAACAGCACGTATTCGGTGTTTGGCCGCTATGACCACACCAAGCTGAGCAAGGATGTGGCTCCTGACCTGAAGGACGACTACTTCAACCTGGGCGTCGCTTACAAGCCCTTGAAGACGATTGATCTGGCTCTCGTCTACAAGAACGAGAAGGTCAAGAACGGAACCAACACGATCAGTGGCGCAGATGCGAACGGCTCGTACACCATCGGTGGCGCGAACGGCACGCGGAGCGGTCACTTCAACGAAGTGGGCTTCTACGCCCAGTGGTCGTTCTAAAGATCGTCGATTCAGCCGCGCTCGTTAGCGCGTAGAGCCGGGCAGCCTGCATCTCGCGACGATATCGCCGAAGAAGTCCATCTTCCCGAGGCGCGATCGAAACCAGTTGCAGGCCGCTCGAGCTGGCGGCTCAACAGGGTCGGTTGTTCCAACCGACCCTGTTGGCGTGCGACTACGCCGCTAACTGCGCTCGCAGCCGCGTCGATGCGCTGCCCTCCGCGCCACTGATTTCATTCTCTGTCTGACGGCAGCCGTTGTCGCTGGCGCCCGTTGGTCCCGTCGGCTACCTGCGGCGCAAAAGCGCCCCCTCGTGCTCAACTCCCACGAAACGCGGTCCCGTGTCATGAAATTTCATTCATGAAACACCTGGGCGGGCCGTCGGACAATCCGCCCGCGCTGCGGCGGGCCGCCCCGAAGGAACGCAGGATTGAACAAGAAACCGCACGTTTGGCAATAAAACAACACGACGGCGCTGCTTTAGTGAAATAAAATTGTAATGTTTCTGCATTTCCGTCGTCACACAACTGCAGCACAGTGTGGCGCAAATCTTTATCGCGAATTTTTGGCCGTTACCCGGACGTGGCGCTGCCTTGGCAGCTGGCCGTTGCGTCTGCGCGACGAACGCACTCCCCAAAAACACGAAAGGAAATCGACCATGATACCTGTCCGTAACCTTCTGCCTCCCCCGATACCGGGCCAAATGGGCCGGGCGCGCCACACGTTGGTAGCAGTTGCGGTGGCAACGGCCCTGGGCGTGTTCTCAATGCCCGCAACATCCGCTGAAACCGCTTCTGCCGCAGACCTGCAAAGCCTCCAGGATCAGATCACCAAATTGCAGCGCGAAATGGATCGCATGAAAGCGCAGCAAGCCCAGGCTGCACAGACGACCCCGGCACCCGCCGCAGCGGCACCGGCTGCAAAGCCAGCCTCAGGTGCGCCGCCGTCACCCTCGTTCATGGCCGGCCCCGTCAAAGTAACCTTGGGCGGATTTGTCGAATTGATGGTGATCAATCGGGACCGCAACGAATCGGCGGATTGGGCATCGAACTTCAATGCCTCCATCCCTTACCCCAATTCGCACAACTACTATCTCAGCGAGTTCCATCTGACAGAGCGCCAGAGCCGCCTGTCGGCCCTGGTACAGGGTCCGGATAGCGATGACTGGGCAACTGAGGGCTACGTCGAAACCGACTTCGGTGCGGCCGGCGGAACGGCGAACAACAATGAGAGCGGGAGCTTCTCACCGCGCGTTCGCCACTTCTATGCCGATGTCACCTACAAGCCGTACGGCGGCAACCTGCTGTTCGGTCAATCCTGGAGCCTGATCACGGGCAACAAACAGGGAATCGTTGCTCGTGGAGAGAACATTCCGCTGACGATCGACGGGCAGTACCTCCCGGGCTTCAACTGGGTGCGTTTGGCCCAGATCCGCTACACGCAGAAGTTCAATGACATGTTCACGGCGGCCGTCTCGGTTGAGAATCCGGCGGCACTGGTGACCAGCAACACCTCGACGGGCGCCCCGGCCCTCGGAACGATCTTCAACAATCCAGGCGCCTCAAACTCGTTTACGCCCCCGAATGGCGCTGCCTTTGCGGCCAACAACGTAACGCTCGATTACCTGCCGGATTTCGTGGCGAAGGTCGCTATCGATCCGGGCTTCGGTCATTACGAAGTGTTTGCCACCGAGCGCTTCTTCCGTTCGCGTGACATTGTGACCGGCCAGCAAAAGAACATCAAAAGCAACGCCACCGGTTTCGGCGGCAGCCTGATCCTGCCTGTGGTTCCGAAGATCGTCGACTTCCAGGCCAGCGTGATTGCCGGTCGCGGTGTCGGCCGATACGGTTCCTCTCAGCTTCCGGACGCGACAATCAACCCGAACACGCTCGGCGTCGAGCCGCTGCGTGGCTTCTCAGCTCTGGCGGGTGTGACCGTGAGACCGGCCCCAGCCTGGACCTTCTACGGGTACGTCGGCGAAGAGCAGGTCAGCAAGAAGGACTTTTTCGAGACTGTCGCCGGCAAGACTTACGGTTACGGCTACGGCAGCTCGTTGTTCGACAACAGCGGTTGTGAAACGGAAGGCGTAGGGACCTGCGCGTCGAACACCTCCCGTATCGTGAGCGGCACGGTCGGCGGCTGGTGGAAGTTCTACCAGGGCTGGCTGGGCAACGGCCAGGTCGGTCTTTCAGATACCTGGATCAAGCGTGAGATTTTCAGTGGTGTCGGTGGCGACCCGAACACCAACATCAACATCACGCTGGTGTCGTTCCGCTACTACCCGTTCCAGAAGTAAGACTTCGCCAGTGGGGGCCCGGGTTTGCGTGCCGCGCGAACTCGGGCTTTCTTTTTGGGCCGCCAGGCTTCAGCCGCGGTTGGAAGTACCCGACGTCATGGCCGTTTCAGGTAACGGCTGAGAATCCCCGCCGATACTCTGCACGTGCCGCGCGAGATTGCGGGCGTGATCCCCGATTCGCTCCAGCGACTTCAAGGCGAAGGCCGCTTCCAGGGCAACGCTGACCTGGCGCGGATCTTCCATTGCCCGTGTCATCAAGCGCCGCAACCCGGCCGCGTATTCCTCATCGAGCTCCTTGTCGCGGGCGACCACTTCCACCGCCAGCGAAACGTCCAATCGATCAAACGCTTCGAGTGCGCTGCGCAACAGGCTGACGGCCAGGTTACCGAGGTGACGCACGTCGCGTGAGGTGCCAGGCCCCGGCCTGCCGCCCTGGGCAGTCACCGTCCGGGCGATTTTCTTGGCTTCGTCGCCCGCTCGCTCGAGCTCCGCGACGACATTGGACATGGCAATGATTGCGCGCAGGTCGCCGGCGACCGGCTGGCGCCGCGCAATCAAAGTGAGTTGCTCTTCGTTCAGGCGAGCGTTGTATTCGTTGACTTCGAATTCCCGCTCCAACACGTGTTGGGCCGGGGCAAGCTGCCAGTCGGTGTAGGCGGCGGCCGCTTCGCGCACCTGGTCCAACACCAGGCCGCCCATCTCCACTACGCGTATGTGGAGCGCCGCGAGCGCACCGTCAAATGCCCTGCTGATGTGGCCTTCAAGCATCATGAACCTACAAAATTAATCGAGGGGCCGTGCCGATTGGCCCGGGCGCCGAAGGCGCGCCCGCAAGCGCAGCCAGCCCTCTTCTCGAGTCGAAAAGCCAGGCCACGCTTTTTGCTGGCGGCAAAGCACCCGGGCTCCGCCGCAACTTTTTGCGGCCCATTAACTAGCCAAATCTACCGGTGATGTAGTCCTCGGTGAGGCGGTGACGGGGGTTGGTAAAGACGCGGTCCGTCTCGCCGACTTCGATCAACTCGCCCATGTGGAAATAGGCCGTGCGCTGCGAAACGCGCGCCGCCTGTTGCATCGAATGGGTGACGATCACGATCGCATAGCTCTCGCGCAGCACTTCGATCAGATCCTCAACACGCGCGGTGGCGATCGGATCCAGCGCTGAGCACGGCTCGTCCATCAGAATAACTTCAGGTTGAATAGCGATCGCGCGCGCAATACACAGACGCTGCTGCTGACCACCAGACAACCCGGTCCCGGGCCGACTCAGTCTGTCTTTGACCTCGTCCCACAAACCGGCACGCTGCAGGCTGGTGCAGACGACCTCATCGAGATCCGCTCGACCGCGTGTTGTACCGTGGATGCGCGGCCCGTAGGCCACGTTGTCGTAAATCGATTTGGGGAAGGGGTTCGGCTTCTGGAAAACCATGCCGACCCGGGCCCGCAGTTGCACGACGTCCTGGTTCTTATCCTGGATGTCGGAGCCGTCCAACTTGATGGAGCCGGTGACCCGAGCGCCGGGAATCGTGTCATTCATCCGATTCAGGCAGCGCAGGAAGGTCGACTTGCCGCAACCGGACGGCCCGATCATGGCGAGCACTTGCTTGCGGGCTACATCAATGTTGACGTTCCGCAGGGCGTGCTTGGCGCCGTAGAAAACATTTACATCGCGGCAAGCAAACACGGCATCGTCAACGGTGTACTGGCCGACTGTCTTGTCACCAGTCCGATGCTCCAGCGACGTCGGTGCCGGCACGCGGCCGCTGGGCTTGAGGTTGAGGCCGCCCTCACCTATCCGTCTTGGCTGTGGATCGCCAGACGCGCTCAATGCCTCCACTGCTTTACGCTCCTGAACAACTTCGTTGCCAGCATCATTCATTGATCACACCTGCGGGTTCGCGACATCGGCCACTACCCAAATCTTCCAGTCACGTAGTCATCTGTCTTACGGTCCTTGGGAGCGGTGAACATCTGCTCCGTCGGTCCGATCTCCACGAGCTCGCCCATGTACATGAAGGCCGTGACGTTGGAAACGCGCGCGGCCTGCTGCAGGTTGTGCGTGACCACAGCCAGGCAATACTTCTCACGGAGGCTCTGCAGAGTCTCTTCGACTCGAAGTGTGGATATAGGGTCCAAAGCCGCGGTCGGCTCATCGAGCAGCACGACCTCTGGTTCCAGGGCAATTGTACGCGCGATGCACAACCGTTGCTGCTGACCGCCGGAGAGACCCCGGCCGTCCTCGTGTAGCTTGTCCTTCACTTCATCCCACATGGCGGCGTCTCGGAGTGCGACCTCGACGCGCCCCACGAGTTCAGTTCGAGGGATACGACGCGCGAGCCGAAGTCCAAACGCTACGTTGTCGAATATCGACATCGGAAATGGGGTCGCTTTCTGGAAAACCATCCCTACCCGGAATCGCAGACTGGATAAATCCACAGTCGGCGCCAGGATGTCCTCGCCGTCCAGGAGCACTTCCCCCGTGGCCCGGTGCCCGGGATACAGCGCGTACATCCGATTGAAAACGCGCAGGAGGGTCGACTTGCCGCAGCCGGAGGGTCCGATGAAGGCGGTGATGCTGCGATCGGGCAGCGTCAAGTTGATGTCCTTCAGCGCCCGGTTCTGGCCGTAGTAAAAATCGAGGTGCCTGGCTTCAAACTTGGGCACCTTCGCTCCCGCGGGTGCGCCACGCTCAATCGCAACGGCGTTCAACGCTTGTTTCCTCCGCCCGGACTCAGCGCAGAAACTGCAACACGCGCCGTGATACTGAGAATCAGGATGGTCAGGGTTACGAGCAACGCACCGGACCAGGCCAACTGCTGCCAGTTCTTGTACGGGCTGAGCGCAAACTGAAAGATGACCACCGGCAGGTTGGCCATGGGCGCGCGCAGGTTAGTGCTCCAGAACTGGTTGTTGAGCGCCGTAAACAACAGCGGCGCGGTCTCGCCACTGATGCGGGCGACGGCGAGCAACAGACCGGTCACGATACCGCTGCGGGCCGCTGGATAGATGATGCTGGTGATGGTTCGCCAGGGGTACGCACCCATTGCCGTGGACGCGTCTTTCATTCCCTGTGGCACGAGATTCAACATGTCTTCAGTGGTTCGCACCGTCACCGGTATGGCGATCACCGCCAACGCAACGCCGCCGGCGAGTGCCGAGAAGTGGCCCATTCGGACGACGAGAATTTCGTAGATGAACAACCCGATGATGATCGACGGCGCGCTCAACAACACGTCGTTGACGAAGCGGATCACCGAGCTCAAGCGCGAGCCCCGGCCATACTCAGCCAGGTAGGTGCCTGCCAGCATGCCGATCGGGGCCCCGATCAAAATGCCGATCAGAGTCATGACGACGCTGCCGTAGATGGCGTTGAGGATGCCACCGCTGCCACCGGGAGGGGGTGTGTTTTGCGTGAACAGTGCGACCGACATTCCGGCCAGGCCGTTGGCAATCAGCGTCCACAGAATTGCACCGAGACAAAAGAGGCCGACCGCCGTGGCGAGCCCCGAGAGGCACAGGGCCGTGACGTTCGTGAATTTGCGCATCGTGCTGCGGTTCATGATGTCCGGGCCCTCATACCGATGAGAGGGCGCGCCGATCGAGGCGCATCAACATGAAGCGCGCGCCCGCGATGACCACAAAGGTGATCAGGAACAGGAGCGCACCGAGCGCCACCAGCGACGAGGTGTACAAGTCCCCCACAGCCTCGGTGAATTCATTGGCGATTGAGGCGGAAATCGTCGTCCCGGGCGCTATCAGCGACGGACTGATTCGATGGGCATTGCCGATAACGAACGTAACCGCCATCGTCTCGCCCAGCGCGCGGCCCAATCCCAACATGATGCCGCCGACGATACCGGTACGCGAATACGGCACGACCACTTTCCAGATGACTTCCCAGGTGGTGGCACCGAGCCCGTAACCGGACTCTTTCAACACATCGGGTACCGTCTCAAACACGTCGCGCATCACGGCGGAGATGAAGGGCAACACCATGATCGCGAGCACGATGGAAGCGGTCAGCACGCCGATGCCGAACGGCGGCCCCTGAAACAACTTGCCGACCAGCGGCAAGGGTCCCAGCCATTCGATCAGCCACGGCTGCACGTGGCGCTGCAGGATCGGCGCGAGCACGAACAGGCCCCAGATTCCGAAGATGATGCTCGGCACGG
>JAXDQF010000281.1:0-26271 GCA_034668025.1 Gammaproteobacteria bacterium
ACCGGTCGGGCGAACTGCCAGCCGAGGAAGCGCAGGATGTCCCAACGACTCGCGCCCATGACCTTGCGCAAGCCGATCTCACGGGTGCGGCGTTCGGCTGTGAAGACGGCCAGGCCCAGCAGGCCCAGGGAGGCGATCACCACGGCGACGCCGGAGAAGATAGAAAACAGTGTCGACTGTCGTTGAATGTCGGCATAGAGCTCGTTGACGCGCTGACTGAGGAACGACCCGTCGAAGGGGGTGTTTTGAGTCTTATCCCACAGCCCTTTGACGGCGCGCATCGTTTCGGGAATGGTGCGGCCGTCGAGCTTCAAGACGGTGAACGAAACTCTGCGCGGATCGACATAGTACACAGTAGGCTCGATCACGTCTCTCACGGAGCCGACCGAGAAGTCAGGAACCACGCCGATGATCTGCGAGCTGCGTCCCTTCGATTCATCCAGGCGGTCACCCTCGAAGGAGATTCGGCTCCAGCGCTTGTATTCGTGGATAGCGGACTGCGGGCTCGCGTAACCCAATACCCTCGCGGCCGTTTCATTGAGTACGAACGAAGGATTCACCTTTCCGTCAGGACTGCCTCGAAGTACATCATCCTCACCCCGATCCGGTGCGAACAAACGGCCGGCCGTGGGCTGCACCGCAAACAGCTCGAAGAATCCATAGTCAACCGGTGCGCCGCGCATCGATATCAAACGGCCATCGCGAGATTCGAAAGCGACACTGAAACGATCGTAGGTGAGAGCCGACCCTGACGAACAAGTGGCGGCCAGCACGCCCTGAACGCGGGTGACGGCATCCCTGAATGAAGTGGGGCAACCGGTGTTGGATACGAAAATCTGATCGGTGGGCAGACGGAGCCGGTCCTGCATCGCGTATTGGGTTTGCCGTTGAATGGTCATAGTCGACACGATCAACGCAATGAGCGTGCCGAACTGGAAGATCACGAGAGCCTGCCGCAAGCGTCCCGAGCCACCAGGCAAAAACACAACTCCCTTCAGAACCGCTCCCGGCCGGAACATCGACAGCACGAAAGCCGCGTAGGCACCTGCCGCCAGTCCGGTCACGAGCCAGACGCCAAACAGCGCGCAGCCCAGCAGGGGTTCGCGCACGTAGTCAAATGCAATGTAGCGCTGAAGGAATCCGTTGAGCATGGGTAGAATCAATTCCACCAGGAGAACGGCGAACACGAGTGCCAGGGCGGCGTAGCACAGACACTCACCCAGAAACTGCACGACGATCTGCCGGCGAGTAGCGCCCACAGCCTTGCGAACGCCAACCTCGAGCGCGCGCCCGGCGGCCCGCGCCGTCATCATGCTGACGAAATTGCTGCCCGCCACGAACAGGATCAGCACTGCAATGCCCGTCAGCGTCTGAAGTGTGCGTACATCGCCGTGGGGCTTCATGTCGGCAATGCTGCCCGGCTGAAGATGAATGTCCGTGAGGGGAATGAGATTGAACTCATACATTTTTGCGACGGGCTGACCACCGAGTGAGCCCGTTACATGTCTCAGGGCAAACCCAGGCATGGCAGCCATCAACCTCGAGACTCGCGCGCCGGCCCGAAGGCGTACATAGGTGTAGACATTCTCGGGCCGCAGCGTGTCAGGATCCGGGCGAGCCGAGTCGTATAACGTCAGCGCCGAAAAGCTGGCTATTCCCGGCGCGAAAACGTCGACGGCAAAGTGCGTGTTTGAAGGCAGGTCTTCGATGACGGCCCCAACGTGCATCGTGTACTGCCGATTCAGTTCCAGCGCCTCGCCCACTACATCGTCGCGTCCAAAATAGCGGCGCGCCGCCTTGCGCGTCAGCACGAGCGCATCGGGCTTTTTCAGCGCCTCGCCCGGATTGCCCGCCATCACTTTCAGGGGGAAAAAGTCAAAGAAGTTGGGATCAGCCCAATGGATGAAGGCTGAGTTGTCGACGCCGCCATGGCGCAGGGATACCTGGGCCGGCGCCAATCGGGTCACTGCCTCCACTTCGGGGAAATCCAATTTCATCGCCCCGGCAATGTTCGAGGCGACAACTCCTATGCGAAGGAGTCCGTTGCCGGGCGGGTTGACGACCTCCGTCACGTTGTACACGCGACTATGATCCGGAAAGAAGCTGTCGTAACTGTATTCATCGCGTACAAACAACGCAATGAGGATCACCGCCGAGAAGCCGAGCGCGAGCCCCAGAATATTGATCACCGCATACACACCATTGCGCAACAGGTTGCGAAGTGCAGCGGCGAGATAGCTCTGAAACATTTTGGTTTACACCTCGGTGGCGTCAACAAAGCGGCCATCGAGCATGTGCACTACGCGATCCGCGAGGTTCGCATGAGCCTCGGAGTGCGTGACCATGATGATGGTCGTCCCTCCCTTCGTAACGCCCGACAACATCTGCATCACTGCATCACCGTTGGCTGTATCCAGGTTGCCGGTCGGCTCGTCCGCCAGGATGACTTTCGGATCTGACACCAGCGCTCGGGCTACTGCAACGCGCTGTTGCTGACCGCCCGACAGCTGTTTGGGAAGATGTTTGGCTCGGTGCGAAAGGTCCACTCTCTCCAGCGCGGCCTGCACCCGCCGGCGGCGTTCCGCGGCAGGTACGCGACGGTAAATCAACCCGATCTCGACGTTTTCGGAAACGTTCAGATCATCGATGAGATTGAAGTTCTGGAATACAAAGCCGACGCCCGCGCGCCGGCGTAACGTGAGCTCCTCCTCCGAGCAATGCGCGATATCCTCCCCCATGAACCAATACTCGCCGGATGTCGGCGAGTCGATGAGGCCCAGGATGTTGAGCAGAGTCGACTTGCCGCATCCCGAAGGCCCCATGACCGCGAGGAATTCGCCAGGCCGTACTTCGAGCGACAGATCGTCGAGCGCGGCCGTCTGCACATCCTGCGCACGATAGACCTTGGAGACGTGTTCGAGCTTCAACATCGACCCATCCTCAATGTGTTAGAAGGACGCGCTCGGCCTTTTCGAGCGCCGCGTAGTCCGAAATAATCACCCGCTCACCCACGGCGAGACCGCCGAGGATCTCGAGCTGCTCGACGGTACGGCGGCCCACCTTGATGCGACGCCGCTCGGCCGACGTGCCGTCGGGCGCCAGCACGAAAATCCAGTCTCCGCCGGTTCGATCGAGGAAGGGACCTACGGGCACGATGCGTCCGCGGCTGTCATCACCCAACTGCAGGCGACCCTGGGCCGTTTCTCCCGCGACCAGTTCGGTCGGTGCCGTGCCGGCGAAGTCGAGGTCCACACGGAAGCGGCCGTCGTGGACTTGCGGGTAGACGCGTTGCACGGTGATTTTCACCGGCTTGCTGTTTAGATCAATGTTGGCGACCTGGCCTGTGTGCACGCGGGAGAGATAGAACTCGTCAATATTTGCTGAGAGCTTCATCCCATTCGGCGGCGTGACTTCGGCCAGCCGCTGGCCCGCATCCCGGTGCTCGCCGACCTTCAGATCGATGGCGGTGACACGGCCGCTCACGGGCGCCCGAATGATCAAACCATCGAGCGTCCCATGAACAACTTCGAGATTGCTGCGCAGAATCGCCAGCTGTCGGTGGATATCAGGCAACAACCTCTCGCGAAGGTTGGCCTGCCGTTGGTTGCTATCCGTCTGAATCGGCATCAGGCGCTGGTAGTAGGCCAACTCATCGGCAACGACATCGCGCTGCTCGGCCGACTCCAGGCCGCGAGTCACCAAGCCGTCGCGACGCGCTCCCGAGCGCTTCAGCCTGACGAGTCCGTATTCGACTTCCGCCAGCGCACGCTCATTCGCCAACTTGTTCTGTTCCAGCGCAATCTCATTCTGCTGCAACTGAGAGATCGCCTGGTTGAGCTGCGACTCCTGCTGAATGACCGATAACGCGAGGTTGGTGTTGCTGAGCTCAATGATCGGCTGACCCTGTTGCACGAGGTCACCCGGCTCTACCAGCACTCTGTCTACGCGGCCACCATCGATGGCATCGACGTAGACCGTCTCGCGCGGGATTACTCTGGCACGCAGCGGGATGAGATCGTGAAAAATGCCCTGCTCCACCGTTGCGAAAGTTGCTTGAGCTAACGGCAATCGCAGCGTGCGCACGCCGGTGCCCGCAACGAATCTGACTGCGACGAGGACCACACACGCGACAACCGCAACTGCCACCCCAACCCGGACACCCAGGGGCCAACGCATGGGTGCCCAGCGACTCGGCGGAATCTTCCGGTCCATTCCGGCGATCGATCGGGCAGCCAACTTGCGTTCTGACACGATCATCCGGGTGACACCGCATTATCTGGGCTTGCGCTTGAGCTTGCCGGCGATCACGGCAAGCTGATTCGGGTCGAGAAGCGCCGCATCCACCAGACCCGCCAACACGCGCTCAATGGAGCCGCCGCAGAACCGATCGACGATGCCCTTCACAGCATTGGCGGCGGCCGACTCCGCGGATTCGGTGGCGCGATACACGAACGTCCCGCTCTCGACCGAGTGCGTGACGTAGCCCTTCTGCTCGAGCCGCCGCAGGACCGTTCTGATCGTTGCATCCTTCAACTTCCGCGCGATCTGCCTGCCGATGTCCAAGGCAGTCATTTCCCCGTGGGTCCACAGAATGGTGAGCAGTTCGTGCTCCAGGTCGCCGAGGGGGGCTGCGGTGCGCTTCATCCTGTGACCGTCCGTAACATGTGACGAGTTGTAACACTTCGTATTGCAGAAGGCAACGCCTCGCCGTGGGCGCTCGTCAGATCACGGTACGACGCAGCGCCTCCTCGCTCCCAGGACCGGGTCCAAAGTCGCATCGTCCGTTTCAGCGTGCGTCAGCGGGCTCGAATTTTGCTTTTCCACATACACTTCCCGTATGACCACCCCCTTCCAATCTGCGCTGGCCGCCGACGACCTGCAAGCGGTGCGAGCCTGTCCCAAGGCCGATCTGCATACCCACGGCTGGGCGAATGTCGATCGCGACTACGTCCGGGAGAAAACCGGCCACGATATCGCCCCAATCGCAACGCCATTGAAGTCGATGGACGAGATGCATTCGTGGGCGGCCGCCAACATCCCCAACATTTTCAACGGGCCCGAAGGCCGACGGCTCGGGATCGAGGCCAGCTTCACGAGGGCCCTGGTCGACGGTCTCACCCGGATCGAATTCGGCGACGATGTATGGATGGTCACTCAGGGGCTGGGCTCGCCCCGAGAGTTGGTTGAAACGATCATCCAGGGTCGCGAGCGCGTCGCGCCGCAGGTTGAATGGATTCCGCAGCTCGGCCTGTCCCGGCAAATCGAGCTGCCGCGATTGCAGGAGTGGATGGCGCCGTGGCTCGAACTGGGATTTCATACGGTGCTGGACATCTGTGGAGACGAGATGGCGCAACCCATCGAAGTCTTCCAGCCGCTGTATCGTGCAGCCAAGCGCAAAGGCATGCGGCTGAAGGCGCACGTGGGCGAATGGGGCACGGCCGACGATGTGTGGCGTGCGGTGGAAGTACTGGAGTTGGATGAGGTGCAGCATGGCATCGCGGCCGCGGACTCCCCCGCCGTGATGCGGTTTCTGGCCGATCACCGGATCCGGCTGAACATCTGTCCTACATCAAACATCCTGTTGGGGCGGGTTGCGCGACTGGAGGATCACCCGATCCGAAAGCTATATGACGCCGGCGTGAAAGTGACGGTCAACAGTGACGACGCGATCGTCTTCGGCGTCGGCGTGTCCGAGGAATTCCTGGGCCTGTATCGAGCCGGTGTGTTCACCGCACCGGAGCTCGATCAGATCCGCCAGTGGGGCCTGCGGGATTGAGGCAGCCGAATTACCCCGGCAGCTGCTCGCCGCGCGTCTCCAAACACAACGGCAACAGGAACAAACCCAATACAAACGCAATCGCCGTCGCCGCTACGGGCATTCCCACACTGCCGTAGGCATGCACCCCCGCCCCGATCAGAAAATTCACACCGGCGCCCACGAAGCGGCCAAACGAGGTTACGAAAGCAAACGCGGTGGCGCGGATCGCTGTGGGATATTGCTCGGGGAGCCACAGGCTGTACATGGCGAAGTTGCCGCCGAAGAAGCCCAGGAAGAACAAGCTGCCGATGAACAGGCTCAATCCGTCGGGCACATAGAATGCCCAGCCGAAACTGAGCCAGATACACAGCGCCATGCCGAGAAAATACAGCGCCAGCGCCCAGCGGCGGCCGAGCTTCTCGGCGAGCGGTGGGGCAACCAGACACCCGAGCACAGTCCCTATGGAGAGCAGCCCCGTCCCGAACGAGGCCAGGCGGGTCGCCTCCACAGCGCTGTGACCGGCCTTTTTAGCGAGGGTAACGATGGCGGACGGCTCGTACACCGCCCCGGCCCAAAGTCCGATGATCGAGACCGTGACCAGACCTGCGTTTATCACAGTCCGGCGGCGATACTGCGGCGCGAAAATTCCCTCTTTGGCGGCTGACACAGAAGCGGCCGTCCGGACCCAGCGGTCGGACTCCTTCACTTTGGATAACATGTAGAGCGCCAACAGCACAGGGGCTCCGCCACAGAGAAACATGGCGCGCCAACCAAACGCCGCGCCGACAGTAAAGTTCAATGCCGCGGCAAGAAAGAACCCGACGTAATAACCTGTCTGCAAATACCCTGCGCCCATCTTGCGCCGCGACTCGGGCCAGACTTCAGCGACGTAGGTGCCCGCCAGGGCCCATTCGCCGCCAATGCCGACGCCAGCGAGAAACCGGAAGACACCGAGCTGCCACACGTTTTGCGCGAACGCGGCCGCAGCGGTGAACAGGGCATAGCAGGCAACAGCCGCCGCGAGAGTTCGAGTTCGGCCCCAGCGATCGGCGAGCGGGCCCCAGATGAGAGAGGTACCCCACCCGGCGAGAAACACCGCAAACAACACGGAGCCGGCAAACACAACATGAGGTGGCGAGCCGTCCATCCCGGACTTCGGCAGCAGCTCAGTGAGCGCCGGCGCGAGCACCAATGCAAATATGAACGAATCCATTCCATCCAGGGTCCACCCCGCCCAGGCGGCCCAGAACCCGCGGACTTGCGTGCTCGTGAGCGGCACGCGCACGGCGCCTTCCTGTCCAACCAGCTCAGCCATTCCGGCTCCCCCTCTTTTTTCTACAACGAGGACTTCACGTACAACGAGTCATTCGTGGCACGCAACACATTCTTCTGTACCTTGCCCATCGTGTTTCTGGGCAATTCAGCGACCAGCAGTATGCGCTTGGGCAGTTTGTAGCGCGCCAGGCGGGAACGCACGGCGTTGAGAATATCGGACTCGGAAACCTGCGCCCCGGGCTGCAGCACCACGGCCGCAGTGACTGCCTCGCCGAAGTCCGGATGCGGGACGCCGAACACGGCACTCTCCGCCACTCCCGGTACCGCATCCAACTCGGACTCGACTTCCTTCGGATAGACGTTGTACCCGCCACTGATGACGAGATCCTTGATCCGTCCGACTATGTGCACGTAGCCCTTGCTGTCGATCTTGCCGAGATCGCCCGTCTTGAACCAACCGTCGGCGGTGAATTCCCTGCGGGTTTTCTCTTCGTCCTGCCAGTAGCCGGCAAACACGTTGGGACCTTTGATCTCGAGTGTTCCGATAGCATCGGGCGTCGACTGGATCGCGCCCGTCTCGGGGTTGGTGACCCTGACTTCGATCCCCGGCAGCGGCGGACCCACTGAGCCCGGCACCCGCGCGCCCCAATACGGATTCGAGGTATTCATGAGGGTCTCAGTCATGCCGTATCGTTCGAGAATGTGGTGACCCGTGCGGCGCGAGAATTCCTCGTGAGTTTCGGCCAGCAAAGGCGCCGACCCCGACACAAACAGGCGCATGCGGCCGGTGGCCTCGCGATTGAGCCCCGCCTCCTGCAAGAGTCGCGTGTAGTGCGTCGGCACACCCATGAATACGGTGACGTCGCCGAAATACTCCACCACCTGAGCAACATCGAACTTCGGAATCAGCACCAGGCTGCTGCCGGAGGCAAGCACCGTGTTGAGTGCTGCGAAAAGTCCGTGCACGTGAAACAGCGGCAGGACGTGGAGCAATATGTCGTCGCTGCTGAAGCGCCACGAATCAGCGAGCGTAGTCGCATTCGATGCGAGGTTTTCCCGTGTCAACATGGCGCCTTTGGAGCGGCCCGTTGTGCCGGAGGTATACACTATCGCGGCCAGCAAATTGGGAGCGAGGTCGCGGGGCGCCTCGAATGGCGGTGTGTCCGGCGAGATATCCGGGTCGGATCGCCACGCACGATCCATCAACGTGCCACGACCCTCCGCCGGCATAGTGACGACGTGCTCAGCCAGGCCCAACGCTCCGATCGTCGCCAGTTCGGCGGGATCAACTACCGCCACGCGCGGCTTTGAGTCCAGCAGGAAGTATTCAACTTCAGCGATGGAGTAGGCCGTGTTGACGGGCACAAAGGCCGCACCCAGGCGCAGGCAGGCAACATACAGGAGCACGGCTTCGGCTGACTTCTCAACACGCACCGCGACGCGATCGCCTGGAACGACACCGAGGTCCCGCAACGCCGCCGCAACAAGCCCGGACTCTTCGTACAAATTGGCGTAGTCCCATTCCTGGCCCGCAGGGGTCCGCATGAACAACCGATTGGGGTATTCACGGGCGCCGCGTTCAATCCACTCGCTCGGATCAACAAACATCAGCGAACCGATTTGGCGTCAGCCGTCCAATTGACATACTCATCCGCAAGCCCACGCTGATAAAACCCGCGCGCCGCCCGCAACGCGGTCAACCGATCCACCACGATGCGCCGGGGATATTCTTCACGTTGATTGCCGATCTTCAACAGCACCATCCCGCCCTGCTTGTCCGGCGGTGCCAGGGCAAACAAGGTCTTGGTTGCCGTGGCGCTGGTGATTTTGACGACGAAGCCCTGCTCGCTGTCACCAATGATGGTGAGGACATTGCGGTTGGCGACTGTGAGAATGACCGTACCCGGATCCTCACCGGTCAACGAGTTGATCAGTGACTCGACATTGTCGGAAGTCGGTTGTTTCTTGGAGAGCCGCGGACAGGCCACCCTCTCCCACGAGACCTCACGTAGCGTCGATGCCCAGGAGGGTTGAATCGCCATGTGTCAGGCGGTCCGCAGCCGGCGGCTACGGCACCCCATTACGGCCGTGCGCCATGAAGGCGGGGCGTTGGCTCAATCGCTCGTAGTAGTCGGTGACAGCCGGCAGCGCCGGGCGCTCCAGTGGAGTCATGAACCAACGGTGCGTGGACAGGCCCAGAACGATATCGGCCACGGTGAATCGGTCCCCGGTGACGAAAGCGCCGGTTTTCAGCAACTGCGCATCGAGCACCGCCATGCACCGATTCCAGCTGCTGACACTGGCTGCAATGGCCGCCGCATCCGTGTGCGCCGGGCTGCGACGAGCCAGGGACATGAAGGCGTAGCGCCAGGCAGGGTTGAGCTCCCCCAGCTGCCAGTCCATCCACTGCTCCACCAAGGCTCGGTCGGCGGGTGCAGCCGGCAAAAGCGCGGTGTTGCCCTGCGACGCGGCAAGATAGCGGCAGATGGTATTCGACTCCCAAAGTACGAAGGATCCATCGAGGATAACGGGCACGAGGGCGTTGGGATTGAGGGCCCGGAACTCCGGCGCGTCGGTCGAGCGGTGTCCTGCGCCCCAGGGCTGCAGCTCATACTGAAGCTCGAGCTCCTCGCATAGCCACAGGACTTTGCGCACGTTGAGGGAAGTGGATCTGCCGAGAATCTGCAGCATGAAAGTCTTAGCGGTACCTACTTTATCCTGGCGGCTGCCGGCAGTGACTCACCGCATCCTGCAACTCCAGCCGCGAAATCGTGCCCCCATGATAATCCGTCAGCCAGATGGCCTCGTGGCCAATTCCCAGCGAGTCGCCGCCCGGCCCCACCCACTGGCACAGGAGCTTCGAGTCCGTAGTATCAACCGCCGACAGGGGCACTTTCCACATTGTGGTCCAGATTAGCCCGGCCCCGAACGCAATGTCGCCCCCATGGCCCGGTGTCCCCAGGACGATCGTCCGCGTTGCCTGCCGGGAATGACTGTCGACCCGGGTCAGTGTTCCGTCACCCTGGTTGAGTGTCCAGATCGAACCCGCTCCCGAGGCCAGAAATCTAGGTCCGGGCCCCGTCTTCGTCGTTCCGAGGACCGAGCCTGTATTGGCATCCACCGCCGTGATCTGCGCCCCGTCGGCACGGGTAACCCAGATCCGCCCCGCATGGAAACGGGGATTATATGAGCCGGCCGGGACCCGAACAGTCTGCCGCACAGTCCCGGTGTCAGGGTCGATTCGCGCAAGCGAGCCGTTTTTGTCGGTGACCAGCCAGACACTATCGGTGCTGGTCGTCACGCCGCCCTCGGAGCCTGCAGGCCCAACCGGGAACACGGCGCTGACGACATTCCGGGCGGCATCGACTTTCGCCAGCGTCGACGGCTTGCCGCACAGGGGAATCCAAACACTGCCAAATCCAACCGCCAGTCCCGAGCACGGCTCGCCATTCAACTCGACTGTTGCAATGAGCTTGTTGGTGCGTGGATCGAGGTGATGGACGGCGTTCGGGCCGGTGCTCCCGACCCAGACGGCATCAGCGGAAATTGCCACCCAGTCGGCGGTTTTACCGAGCTGCAGAACGGCAGTCGGTTTCAGCTCGGCGATGGATCGCGAGGGGATGGGCAGCGCGAAGTCGGCGGCCGTGACTGCGCCTGCGGGCAGCACGCAACCGGCTAACACGAGTAAGCAAAGGGATGTTCGGGACAAGGAAGACCTCACGCTCGGCAGCCGGCGAGCGGGGCGGCTCCCTTCACCGTCGAATTCTATGCTACGGACGAGTCCGCGGCTCTGTCAGCGCCCGTGGTGACCTGCACCGGCAGACGTTCGAGGAGCTCCGTGAGCTTGTCGAGATCCAGCGGCTTCACCATGTGCGAATCGAAACCCGCCTCCCCTGATCGGCGTCGGTCTGATTCCTGGCCCCAACCCGTCAGCGCCACGAGTGTAATTCTACGGCCCCAGGGCTGGGCGCGGATGCGTCGGGCAACCTCGTAACCATCGAGCTTCGGCATCCCGATATCGAGCAACGCCACTTCCGGCAAATTCCGCTCCGCAGACTCGAGCGCAAGCGCCCCATTCGCAGCGCTAAACACCTCGTGCCCGCCCAGCTCTAGCAACGTCGCCAGGCTCTCCAGCGCGTCCGAATTGTCATCCGCCACCAGGATTCGACGTCGAATCTGTGGCGTGGCTTCTTCGCCGGCGGAATCGTTCAACGTCAACGGCGACGCGGTACGACCGTTGGCAGCACCTTCACCGGTTTCCTTCAAAATTACGGGCAAAGTAATCAAGAATTCACTCCCCAAGCCATTCCCCTCGCTGAAGACGGTGACCGTTCCACCGTGCATCTCCAGAAGCTTGCGAACCAGAGCAAGTCCGATGCCCAGGCCACTTTGCGGACGCCCCGTCCGGTGATTCAGCTGGATAAACATGTCGAAAATCCTCGGCTGTAGTTCCGAGGGGATGCCAATGCCCGTGTCACGCACCCGAATTTCGACAACGCCATCCACCTGTCGGGCGACGAGGCTTATGCGCCCTTCGTTTTCGGTGTACTTGGCTGCATTCGAAAGCACATTTCCCAGCGCCTGCGTCAGGCGCAGCGGATCGCCAAAGACTCGAATCGACCCGTTAGCGACGTCCAGGGTGAGCTGATGCCCGCGCTCAACGATCAGGGGCTGCGCAGTCTCCACAGCCCGGGCGACCAGGTCTGAGACCTCCACGATCTCGCGCGACAGGTTGATCTTGCCGCGAGTGATGCGCGACACGTCGAGCAGATCGTCCACGAGCCGCGTGAGGTGACCGAGCTGGCGCTCGATTACATCCCGCGACCAGGCGAGCTGCGGATCCACGAACGGCTTTCTGCGAATCAACTGCACGGCATTGAGAATCGGCGCCAGCGGATTGCGCAGCTCGTGCGCCAACATGGCCAGAAACTCATCTTTGTGCCGGTCCGCAGCCTTCAGCGCCTGCTCCACCCGGGTGCGCTCGGCAACCTCGCTCTGCAGTGTTCTGTTGGCCTGCTCGAGCTCCGTGTTGGCCCGCTGCAGAACGCGATTCAACGTCTCCAGCTCGAGGGTTTTCTCGGCCTGCAACGTGGTATTCGCGGCGGCCAGCCGCTCATTGGCCAGCGCCAGCGTGCGGTTCAGCTCCCGCAACTCGCGGCGCTTCAAATACAGCTCCACGAGGACCGCGACCTTACTGCGCAGGATCTCCGGCACCACCGGAATCGACACATAGTCAACGGCGCCGACCTTGTAACCGGTGAGGCGGTCGAGCTCGCTCACGTGGACGCCGGTCACAAAAATGATCGGCGTCTTCTCAAACCGCGGATGCTCGTGGATGAGCCGCGCAGCCTCGAAGCCATCCATGTCCGGCATGCTGACATCGAGCAGCACCACGGCAAACTCCTGCCGCATGAGCTTGTCGAGCGCCTCCAGGCCCGAGCGGGCCGACACCAGGTTCCAGCCGAACCCGTTCAGCACCGAATCGTAAGTGAGCAACCGGGAGGGCTGGTCGTCGACCAGCAGGATGCTCACCTTTCCGTCAATGTCCATTCTTGTTATCAGCGGGCTCGGTGTGGCTCGGTAGCGCGCACTCTACCTATGCAGCCACATCCGCACCAGTGACAACAGCTGATCCGTATTCACCGGCTTTGCAACATAGTCCGAGGCGCCCGCCTCGAGGCACTTCTCCCGGTCACCCTTCATGGCCTTCGCCGTGAGGGCGATGATGGGCAGCATGCGGAACTGGTGGTTGCTGCGAATTCTGCGCATGGTCTCGTACCCGTCCATCTCCGGCATCATGACGTCCATGAGCACGAGCGACAGGTCGTCTGTGCTTTCCACCAGGTTGATGGCCTCCTGGCCGTTGGTCGCGGTAATAACCTCCATGTTGTGCCGCTCGAGCAGGCTGTTGAGGGCGAAAATGTTGCGGATGTCATCGTCCACGACCAGGACTTTGCGCCCCGTGAGGGGCTCGTCGCTCTCGTGCAGGGTCTCGATCATGTGCTGCTTCGACTCGGGCATGTCCGCAATCACCCGGTGCAGAAACAGCGCCGTCTCATCGAGCAACCGCTCCGGTGAGCGCACGCCCTTCAACACGATGCTCTTCGCCTTTTTGCGCAGCTCATTCTCCTCCTGTTCGGACAATTCCCGGCCCGTGAAAACGATGATGGGCGTGTCGCACAGCTTCGGATCCTTCTGAACCTCAGCCAACAGGTCGAAGCCGGACATGTCCGGCAACCGCAGATCCAGGACGACGCAGTCGAATGCGGTCTGGCGCATCAGCTCGAGCGCGGCGGCACCCGATCCCGCTGAGTCAATCTTCACGTCGTTCGCACCGAGCAACTCCGTTACGCTCATTTGCTCGGCGGGATCATCCTCTACTATGAGCAAACGGCGTGTGCGCGAGGTCGTGAAATCCTTGAGCCGGTCGATGGCCTTCTCGAGGCGGTCGGTGGTCACGGTCTTGGTCACGAATGAGAACGCGCCCCGCTCCAGACCATACTGGCGCTCGTCCTCGATGGTCAGAATCTGAACGGGAATGTGCCGGGTCTCGGGGCTTCTCTTCAGCTGGTTGAGCACCGTCCAACCGAGCATGTCCGGCAGGAACACATCGAGTGAGACCGCCGTCGGCCGGTGCTTGCGGGCCATGGCCAGGCCGTCGGAACCGGTTCGCGAGTGAATCACCTTGAAGCCCCGGTCCCGGGCCAGGTTCACCAGGATCCGCCCGTAATGCGGGTCGTCCTCCACGATCAACAGCACGGCATCGCCGGGATTCAGACTCTCGCGATCATCCGCGATGGCCTCCTCCTGACGCACGATAACCGGCGTCACAACCGGCTGATACGCGGTGGCAGCCTGGGCGCCCGGGCCGCTCGTCATCGCCCTGGCATATGCGGGACCTGTATATGTCAAAGGCAGATACAGTGTGAACGTACTGCCGCTGCCCGCGATGCTGCTGAGCCGGATTTCACCGCCCAGCAGGTGCGCCAACTCGCGGCTGATCGCAAGTCCCAGTCCCGTACCACCGTATTTGCGTGCCGTACCGGCATCCGCTTGTTGGAAAGCCTCGAAGATGATTCGCTGCTTCTCCTGTGGAATGCCGATGCCGGTATCACTGACAGAGAACTCGACTACCGCCGGCGCCTGGGTCAGGGTCGGATGGTCGCTCGTCCAGCCACCCATTGCGATACCAACGTGCAGCCGCACGCCTCCCCGGTCTGTGAACTTGAATGCGTTCGACAACAGGTTCTTCAGTACCTGCAACAGGCGCTTGGAGTCTGTCGTAATCGCACGCCCCAGCCGCGAGTCGAAGTCCGCAGTAAATGACAGCTTGCGGCCCTCCGCCTCGTGCCGGAAGTTGCGCTCGATCGTTTCGCGCAGGTGCGTAAACAACAGGTCTTCGCATTCGACCGTGACCGTACCCGACTCGATCTTCGACAAGTCCAGGATGTCGCTGATGAGGTTGAGCAGATCGGTACCGGCGCCATGAATGGTCTTCGCGAACTCCACCTGGCGGTTGGACAGGTTTTTATCCGCGTTCTCGGACAGCTGCTGCCCCAGGATCAGGATGCTGTTGAGCGGCGTACGCAGCTCGTGCGACATGTTGGCCAGGAACTCCGACTTGTAGCGGGAAGTCAGGGCCAGCTCCGAGGCCTTCTCCTCGAGCGCCCGGCGGGCGAGCTCGATTTCCTGGTTCTTGCGCTCCACTTCCGCGTTCTGTTCCGCGAGCAGCTTGGCCTTGTTCGCCAGCTCTTCATTGGTCTGCTGCAACTCGGTCTGCTGCGCCTGCAGCTCACCCGCGAGCTGTTGTGACTGCTTCAACAAACCCTCAGTACGCATGGTCGCTTCAATTGTATTGAGCACCACGCCGATGATGCTTCCGGTCAGCTGCTCGAGAAACGCCAGGTGCGAGCCGGTGAAATCGCCGAGCGAAGCCAGCTCCACCACCGCTTTGACGTGTCCTTCGTACAGCACGGGCAGAACGATCACGGTCTTGGGCCGGGCGCTGAGCAATCCGCCGCGCACCTGGATGGAGTCCGCAGGGATATCCGTCAACAGCAAACGTTGCCGGTCTGCAGCCGCCTGCCCCACCAGCCCCTGGCCGATCCGGTAACGACGCAACGCGCGGGTGTCAGATGCTTCGTCGGCATAACTCGCGAGCTCCTTCAGCTCCGCCTCGTTGCCGTCGCCCTCAATGACGTAGACGACACCCTGCTGTGCATTCACCAGTGGCGCCAGCTCGGACAGCAGGAGCTTACCCACGGTCTCGAGGTCGCGTTGTCCCTGCATCATGCGGCTGAACTTGGCCAGGTTGGTCTTGAGCCAGTCCTGCTCAGTGTTGCGCTCGGTCGTCGCGCGCAGGTTGCCGATCATGGCGTTGATGTTGTCTTTGAGCTCAGACACCTCACCGCGCGCTTCCACCTGAATCGATCGGGTCAGGTCACCCTTGGTCACGGCGGTCGCCACTTCCGCGATGGCGCGAACCTGGTTCGTAAGGTTGGCCGCCAGCAGGTTCGTGTTGGCCGTCAAGTCCTTCCAAGTACCGGCTGCACCGGGCACGTGCGCCTGGCCACCCAACCGGCCTTCCACGCCGACTTCGCGCGCCACGCTGGTAACCTGGTCCGCGAAGATAGCCAACGTGTCTGTCATACTGTTGATCGTGTCGGCCAAGGCGTTCACTTCACCCTTGGATTCCACAGTGAGGCGCTGACGAAGGTCGCCGTTAGCCACCGCGGTCACGACTTTCACGATGCCGCGCACCTGGTTCGTGAGGTTGTTCGCCATCACGTTCACGTTGTCGGTCAGATCTTTCCAGGTGCCTGCGACACCCGGCACAACGGCCTGGCCGCCCAGCTTACCTTCGGTACCGACCTCGCGCGCCAGTCGGGTCACTTCCGCCGCGAAGCCGTTGAGCTGGTCGACCATCGTGTTGAGGGTTTCCTTCAATTGCAGGATCTCGCCCTTCACGTCCACCGTGATCTTGCGTGACAAGTCACCTCGCGCAATAGCCGTGGATACTTCGGCGATGTTACGAACCTGGCCGGTCAGGTTGCGCGCCATCGAGTTGACGTTGTCGGTCAGATCCTTCCACGTACCGGCGACGCCCGGCACGATCGCCTGGCCACCCAGCTTGCCTTCCGTTCCGACCTCGCGCGCCACGCGGGTCACTTCCGCCGCGAAGCTGTTGAGCTGGTCCACCATCGTGTTGATGGTTTCTTTCAATTGGAGAATTTCGCCGCGAACGTCCACGGTGATTTTTCTGGAGAGATCGCCGCGCGCAATGGCAGTCGCCACCTCAGCGATGTTACGGACCTGGCCCGTCAGGTTACTGCCCATCGAGTTGACGTTGTCGGTCAGATCTTTCCAAACGCCGCTGACGTCCTTCACGTCCGCCTGTCCACCCAGCTTTCCTTCGGATCCGACTTCGCGAGCCACGCGAGTCACTTCGGCCGCAAAGGCGTTCAGCTGGTCGACCATCGTGTTGACGGTTTCCTTCAGCTGCAGGATCTCTCCGCGCACGTCCACCGTGATCTTGCGCGACAAATCGCCACGCGCGATGGCAGTCGCGACTTCCGCGATGTTACGGACCTGGCCCGTCAGGTTACTTGCCATGGAATTGACGTTTTCCGTCAAATCCCTCCACACGCCGCTGACCCCCTTCACTTCCGCCTGACCGCCCAACTTGCCTTCCGTACCGACCTCACGCGCCACGCGCGTCACTTCGGCCGCGAAGGCGTTCAACTGGTCCACCATCGTGTTGATGGAGTCCTTCAGCTGCAGAATTTCGCCTTTGACGTCTGCAGTAATCTTGCGTGACAAATCGCCATTGGCGATTGCGGTGGCGACTTCCGCGATGTTGCGGACCTGGCCGGTGAGGTTACCGGCCATCGAGTTCACACTGTCCGTCAAATCTTTCCAGGTACCCGCCACACCCGGCACCACGGCCTGGCCGCCCAAGCGGCCTTCCGTTCCCACTTCTCTCGCGACGCGGGTCACTTCCGAAGCGAAGGAGCGGAGCTGGTCCACCATCGTGTTGATGGTTTCCTTCAGCTGCAGAATCTCGCCGCGCACGTCTACCGTGATCTTTCTCGAAAGGTCACCGCTCGCGATTGCGGTGGACACTTCCGCGATGTTGCGGACCTGGCCTGTCAGGTTGCCGGCCATGGAATTGACATTGTCAGTCAAGTCTTTCCAGGTACCCGCCACACCCGGAACGACCGCCTGACCGCCCAGTTTGCCTTCGGTACCCACTTCGCGCGCCACGCGCGTCACTTCCGCCGCGAAGCTGTTGAGCTGGTCGACCATGGTGTTGATGGTGTTTTTCAGCTCGAGGATCTCGCCCTTCACGTCCACCGTGATCTTGCGGGACAAGTCGCCTCTCGCGACCGCGGTGGTCACCTCGGCGATGTTACGAACCTGGCCTGTCAGGTTGGTCGCCATGGCATTGACCGAGTCGGTTAGATCTTTCCACGTACCCGCGACACCCGGCACGATGGCCTGTCCACCCAACTTACCTTCAGTACCCACTTCGCGCGCAACGCGCGTCACTTCCGACGCGAACGAACGCAACTGATCGACCATCGTGTTGATGGCTTCCTTCAGCTGCAGAATCTCGCCGCGCACGTCCACCGTGATCTTGCGCGACAAGTCACCGTTCGCGACCGCGATCGTAACTTCGGAGATGTTGCGCACCTGGCCCGTCAGGTTGCTGGCCATGGAGTTCACGCTGTCGGTCAGGTCCTTCCAGGTGCCCGCCACACCAGGCACCGCCGCCTGACCACCCAGCTTACCTTCCGTGCCGACTTCACGCGCTACGCGCGTTACTTCAGACGTGAAGGCGCTCATCTGCTCGATCATCGTATTGACGATGGTCGCTGACCTGAGGAACTCGCCTTTGAGGGGCCGCCCGTCCACTTCCAGGCTCATGGTCTGTTGCAGGTCGCCCTTGGCGACCGCTGAGATAGTTCTCGTAACTTCTGTTGTCGGCCACAGGAGGTCATCGATGAGGGTGTTTACCGATGTCTCCATTGCGCCCCAGGCACCGGAGCGGCGATCACTCGAAACGCGGTGGCGAGTCTTACCGTCCTTACCGACGATCTGGCCCGCTCGCTCCAGCTCTCGCGCCAGGCGTTGGTTCGAGCTGACGATCTCGTTAAACGTGTCGGCTACTTTGCCGGCGAGTCCGGTCTGGTCGCTTGCGAGCCGGACGGAGAAATCGCCGTCCCGCACTGCTTGTAGAGCGCGGAGGAGCTTACGCAGGTCGAGGCTGGGTACCTCGGCGGCTTCTTTGATGGCTTTTCCATTCGACTTGGCCTTTGCATCCGACTTGGCACTCCGACGCGCGCGTACTAGCGTTTCCATTCAACTGAACTCCAAGGAATACGTGATTTAGCGAGGACCGGGCCCGAAGGGCCTTACCGCAGGGCGCGGGGGTCCGACCGCTTCGCCTGCGGCGCGGGAAGGGACCACTTTGCTCTACCACGGAGAGACACCTGCTTCCGTCCATTCGGACGGTCTCCGTGCGACTGTCAAACCCCGAAAATCGGCTTCTTTTATGATTCAGCGTAACGGGCAGGAACATATCAGAAGTCGTTGCGGTCGCAAGGTAATTCACAGGCACCCGTAGGGGTGTGGAGGGGACGGAATCGTGCCGTCCCGGGCGCTTGCTACGGCCGCGGTCACGGCGCATAGTCGTTCAGGTTACATAACGCTTTGGCACAAGCGGGACGAGGCGAATTCGAATGAACGGGTCGACGCCTGCGGACGATAGAACGTCTGCGGCGGGGGAGTCTCGGGGTGGGGCTGAGGGTCACGTGGGTGAGCGGCGGCCCGGTGCGGCTATTGAGGCACGACCGGCTCGACTGAATGTCGCTGCCCTGCGTAGGGCTGTCCCCATGCGCATGTGGGGCGGCAAGGGTTCTGGTTTGCCCTGCGATTTCTGTCGTGTTCTGGTCGGCCCCGAGGATGTTGAGTACGAGGTGGAAGCCCAGCTCGACGGCGCGACCGTCATGCTCCGGTTCCACTATCGCTGCCATTACGCCTGGACGGGCGGCGAAGAGCCGCTCATTGCTGCAGACCGGGCTTGATGTAAATTACCGGGTTTTCAGCATCGAGGCTCGAATGTCGCCCCTGGCGCGTATCCGGCAGGCGGCTGCCTGCTCAGTTCTTGTTTTTGTGGGTTGTTGGGCGGTAGCGGGCGCGGGTCCGGCATTGGCCGACGAGGCGCTGTTGCAAGCGCCGCGGATTGCCCAAGACACGCCCGTGCGGCTAGCCGAGGCAACCGTCAGTGCGACGACACAGCCTACCGCGGTGCCCCCGGCTGCTGCTGCCACAGCAGCGCCGCCCGCCAAGCCTGTTCAACTGGTGCCCAACGTCCCCGCGCAAATTGCCCATTCGGCACTCCTCAGCGTTGAGGCAACCGCAAAGCCTGACGCGCTGCAGGTCAGTATTCGGCGTGTGAGCGACAAAAGCCTCATCAACACCGATGACGTCACGGTTGCCGTTGACGGGAAAAATCAATCCGTCACCCGTGAGAGAGGCACCGTTTATGAGCTTCCGATCAACGATCTGCGCGGCGACGGTGCGCGCGATGTTGATGTCACTGTCGCCCATGACGGGATTCGCGAGATTGTGTCGGGCAAGGTGACGGTGACTGAGGCGTCTACCGAAAGTCTGTGGCGTGACCACAAGCAGGTCGCCTGGTGGGTACTCAACATTCTGATCGTGCTCGTTGCCGCGTGGGCGTTTTCGGGGCGGAAGAGCAAGAGCGAAGAAGAGAAGGAAGAAGAGTGACGCAGTGGAAATGTCAGGGATTCCCTGACACGTTTTTCTTGGCACGTTTCCCTGGTACGTTTCGCTGGCACGCACAGTCGCGGGACTGACACCGTACGTCGCGCAATAGCTGCAAGGCGCGTTGAAACCTGTTACTGTCCGTGCGTCCCCGTGTTGACCGCCTTCATGCGCAAGCTCCACATATCTTTAGGCCTGGCACTACTGCTCCTCACGGCGCAGCTGGGTGCTGTCCTTCACGAAGTGAGCCACATCTGCCGCGTCGGCACGAATGTGCACGAGCAGGTCCACGCTGACACCTACCTCGAAAAGACATGCGACCTGTGCGTCGCGTTCTCACAGGTAGCGAATCCTTCGGGCAACACTGTAGATGTTGCCCACTTTGAGCCCTCTTCCTGTGCCGCCGGAACCATTGCTCCGTGCGGCGTTACTCCTGCCGATGTTCCTACTCCCCGTAGCCGCGGACCACCCTCTTCCGCGCTTCAATCCTGACCAAAAGCGTCGTCTGACGCCGGTTGGTCTGACAATCGCCCGAATTGCGCCTGCGTGAGCAGTTGCAGCGGGCACGTTTGAAGTTTTCGCGGAGTGAATCCATGTCCATCGTCAATCCTGCGAAGATGCCTCGCGGGCGTTCTCGCTATTTTTTAATTGGCCGCGAAAAGTTGCGGCGGAGCCCGGGTTCTTTGCCGCCGGCAAAAAGCGTGGTTTTTTGCGGGGGCGCCCAGCCCGGCTGCGTTTTGCGGCGCGAAGCTGTGCGTCCGGGTGCGGCCTGGCTGCTGCTGGGTTTCCCGACTGCCGCCGGTTTGCTCAGCCTGCCGGCCGCTGCCCAGGTCGCCGACCAGGCCAGCTCGTCTGTGCCGACGGTCGTCATCACGGCCCAACACCTGAACGAGGAACGCTCGCGTATCGACACCGACACGGGCGCCTCGACCTACAAGTTTGATTCCAAGGCCATCGAGTCGCAGCCGGGCGGCAGCAATGTGCAGCTCAACCAGGTCATGCTGCAGATACCGGATGCGGCCCAGGACTCGTTCGGTCAGCTGCATATTCGTGGCGACCACAACGGCCTGCAATACCGGTTAAACGGCGTCATTCTTCCCGATGGCATCAGTGTATTCGGGCAGACATTACCGCCGCGGATGATCCAGTCTCTGAAGCTGATCACGGGCAGCCTTCCCGCGGAGTACGGTCTCAGGAGCGCCGGCATCATCGACCTGACCACCAAGAGCGGCGCACTCCAACCGGGTGGTGAGGTTTCTGTTTATGGCGGCAGCCACGGCTCCATCGAGCCGAGTATCAATTACGGCGGAACGACGGGCGCCAACACGTATTTCGTGACCGGCGATTTCATCCGGAACGATCTCGGCATCGAGTCCCCGGACGGCACCTCAACGCCGCTGCACGATCACACCAAGCAGTTTCATGGCTTCGGTTACCTCGAGCACATCTTTGATGAAAGCAACCGGGTGACCTTCATCTTCGGCAGCTCGGACGATCGCTTTCAAATACCCAATCGGCGCGGCGTGAGTGCCGCCGACATCGGCCCCGGGCTCACCGTCAACGGCGTATCGGACTTCCTCAGTAATGATCTGGATGAAAACCAGCGGGAGCTCACTCACTTCGCCACTTTGAGCTGGCAGCACTCGGAAGGAAATCTGAGTCTGCAGAGCTCGTTCATCGCGCGTTACTCCAGCCTGAGTTTCGCTCCCGATCCGCAATTCGGCGACCTGCTCTTCAACGGCATTTCCCAGTCGGCCTACAAGAAGGATGTTGCGTTTGGATTCCAGAGCGATGGCGCCTACCTGCTCACGGACACCCATACGCTGCGGGCGGGTGTGTATGCCCAGGTAGATCGGCTGACCAGCAATACGATGTCTGAAGTCCTGCCAATTGATGGCGATACGGGATTACAAACCTCGGATATCCCCCTGGGTATCGTCGACGACACCCGCAATTCGCAGACCATCGAGAGCGTCTACGTACAGGACGAGTGGCAACTGCTCCCGGTGCTGACGTTCAACTATGGCCTGCGGTTCGATCACTACCGGGCATTCAGCAGCGGAAGCCAGGTGAGCCCCCGGGCCAATCTCGTGTGGCAGGCGACTTCCAGCACGACTGTCCACGCGGGCTACTCACGCTTCTTCTCACCGCCGCCCTTCGAGCTCGTCGGCAATTCCTCGATCCTCAAGTTCGTCAACACCACCGCGGCGCCCGAGGTGACATCTGGGGATGTCGTTCAGGCCGAACGATCCAATTACTACGATGTCGGCCTACAGCAGGTTCTGTCCAAAGAGCTGACTGTCGGGGTAGACACTTACTACAAGCAGGCCACGGACCTGATCGACGAAGGACAATTCGGTGCGCCGATCATCCTGACGCCATTCAACTACGCAAACGGACAGGTCTACGGTGTGGAGTTCACGGCCAACTACTCGGTGGGTCATTTCCAGTCGTACGCCAACTTCGCGATCCAACGCGCCATCGGCAAGAACATCGTCACGGGGCAGTTCAATTTTGCGGCAGATGACCTGGCCTACATTGCAGATCACTACATCCACCTCGATCACGAGCAACAGGTGACGGCATCAGCCGGGGCGTCGTACGAGCTGATGGGAACGAGAATCAGCGGTGACCTGCTGCTCGGTTCCGGATTGCGCAAAGACCTGACGCTTCCAGACGGTGAGAACATTCCCAATGGCGACCGGCTGCCTTACTACGAGCAGGTCAATCTGGGCGTGAGCCACGACTTCGATCGGCAGGGCCTGAAGGGGCTAACGACACGGTTCGACGTTATCAATGCGCTGGATAAGAAATACGAGATCCGGGACGGCACGGGGATTGGCGTTGGCGCCCCGCAATTCGGGCCGCGACGGGGCTATTTCGTAGGCGTTTCGCAGGCGTTCTAGACGGTAGGTGGGGCGCGGGACGCCGGCACCCCGGGACGCTCTCGGGGGTACGGCGTCCCCGCGCCTCGGGCGCCGCGCAAGGTCAATGGGGCGGTCGCATTGAAGAGCTCACCCCGCCGGTTGTCTTGACCGCCGGCCAGCGCGGCGTCATAAGCCTGCCGCGGCGAGCAATCCGCCCGTCCCGCGGCTGATTGAAGTTCTCTATCATGGGCCCGAGATACTGCAATCAATGCCCTGCCCGGCCGGTCTCATTCAATAGGCGGACCCTTTAGCAGGGTGATCAGATAAAGGCTTAGATGACACTCCTAGTTCTGGTGTTCCTGGGCGGCATGCTGACGATACTCAGCCCGTGCATTCTGCCGGTGCTGCCGTTTGTGTTTTCGCGTGCTGAGCAGCCGTTTTTGAAGAATGGGCTGCCGTTGCTGGTCGGCATGGCTTTGACGTTTGCGGCCGTGGCGACTTTGGCAGCGGTGGGCGGTGCGTGGGCTGTCCACATCAACCAGTACGGTCGCGTCGCAGCACTACTACTGCTGACGGCGTTCGCGCTGACGTTGCTGTCTCGTCGTCTGGCGGATTTGCTTGCGCGTCCTTTTATTGCGCTTGGGAACAAACTGACCGAGGGCAGGAGCTCTTCGCTCCTCATCGGGGTGGCGACCGGGCTGCTGTGGGCGCCGTGCGCTGGACCTATCCTGGGTCTGGTTTTGACGGGCGCGGCCATTTCAGGTCCCAACGCACATACCACTTTGCTCCTGTTTGCTTACGCCGCTGGCGCGGCTGCTTCGTTAGCCATTGCGTTGTTGGCCGGGGGCCGGGTGTTTGCGGCTTTGAAGCGGGGATTGGGTGCGGGAGAATGGGTCCGGCGCGGGCTGGGGGTGGCGGTACTGGTTGGAGTGGCGGCGATTGCGTTGGGACTGGATAGCGGACTCCTCACACGCATCTCGCTCGCTCACACAGACAGCATCGAACAAACACTCCTTGCACAGATTCGGCCAGGCACTCAGGGCGCAACTCCTTCTGTCAGGCCACCCTTCGCAGGCACATCCGCCCCCGGAAGCCTGCCTGTGGAGGGACAACTGCCGGCGCTCAGCGGAGCCACGGGCTGGATCAACTCACCGCCACTCACGCCCGAAGGGCTGCGCGGCAAGGTTGTGCTGATCGACTTCTGGACTTACTCGTGCATCAACTGTTTGCGCTCCCTGCCCTATGTCAACGGGTGGTATGAGAAGTACAAGGATCATGGGCTGGTGGTCATCGGAGTCCATTCGCCGGAATTTGCGTTTGAGAAGGATGTTGGCAACGTCAAGCGCGCAGTGCACGACCTCAACGTCACCTACCCCGTTGCGCTGGATAGCAACTATGAGATCTGGCGTGCCTTTGACAATCAATACTGGCCAGCCCACTATTTCATCGATGCGCTGGGGCGAATTCGTGGCCATCATTTTGGCGAAGGCGATTACCCGGAATCGGAAGGCGTCATTCGGGAGTTGCTCACCGAGTCGGGTTTCAAGGACCTGCCACCGGCCGGAATCTCCGTAGCTGCAGCGCAGGGAGTGCAAGCGGCCGCCGACGAAAACAACATGCTGTCACCGGAGACTTATGTTGGTTATGCACGTGCGGAGCACTTCAGCTCGCCTTCGGGTGTACTACCGGATCAGTCCAAGGACTACACGGCGCCCGACAAGTTGGATAACAACCAATGGGCGCTCACGGGCAAGTGGACTGTTGATGAGGAGAAAGGAACTCTCAACAATGCACATGGCAGCATCGTTTTCAGGTTCCAGGCTCGCGATCTGCACCTGGTGCTGGGGCCTGGGCCTAGCGGGAAACCTGTGCGTTTTCGCGTGCGGTTCGATGGTGCGGACCCCGGCGCCAGTCACGGCACGGACACGGACGCGAGCGGGGCCGGCGTCGTGACCGACCAACGGCTGTATCAACTCATTCGACAACCACCGGGTGATATTCACCGGCACACGTTCACGATTGAATTCCTGGACGCAGGCGTCCAGGCGTATGCGTTTACCTTCGGGTGACGAGGCTCCAAGCTCGAGCCAGCCTCGAGACAGTTACAGTTGAGTAAACTCCACTGCGGCATGCGGTGACTGTGCTGCGCCGCTTCGCTAAAGCTCGAAACGCCGTTCCCCCGTTAGGTTGCATCTGCAAGGGGGCTCGGCTAGATTGAGTCTGGCGAGGGACAAGAAAAACACAGGAGAACCATGGCTGCCTCGACCAGGACCGGTTTCCTTCCGCTAGTTCGCCCCTTTGTCAAAGGCGCCCTCACCTTTGTGCCGGGCGCACAAGCCATTCTGCCGAAGCCTAACGCGGGCAGGAATCCGCCGACAACGTACTTCTACGGTGTCTGGCTGAAGCATATGAGCTACCTGTTGAATCTCGGCGTTCCGATGCCGACCGCTGTCGGGGAGCTCGGACCCGGCGACACTCTTGGCCTCGGCCTCTGCGCACTGCTGTGTGGAGTCAAACGTTACGTTGGCCTCGATATCTATCGCCACACAGCTGTGCGCGAGAACATCAAAGTGCTGCATGAGCTGGCAGCACTCTTCCGCGAACGCGCACCGCGACCAACCAAGGGATGGCCGGATTTCGACGCACTGTTGGATGAGCGGTTGTTCTTGAAAGGCTTCACACCTGCCGTCACGGACGAACTCGTGGCCTCGATTGAGCGCGCCTTGTTGAATGAACAGGCGGATGGCCTGACATGCGCCTACAAGGTACCGTGGGATCGTGACGATACAATCGAAGAGTCCTCTGTCGATGTTGTGATCTCACACGCCGTCCTCGAGCATGTCATAGACGTCCCCGGGACATACAAGGCGCTGCACCGTTGGCTCAGGCCCGGTGGCGTGATGAGCCATCAGATCGATTTTCGGTCACACAATCTGACGCCCGAGTGGAACGGGTACCGGGTGATTTCGGAAGGCGTGTGGCGGGTGATGATGGGTCGCCGACCCTATCTCATCAATCGGGTGCCGTGGTCAGGTCACGCGAAAGCGATGGCGGACGCCGGCTTCAAGATCATCAACGTCCAGTTGCTGCGCCGAGATAGCGCGATCCCACGGAGCTCGCTGGCGCGGCGCTGGCAGGATCTCTCGGACGAGGACTTATATTCCGCCGAGGCGTTCGTCCAGGCGCAGAAAATCTAGGGTGGGATAGTGGTGGGCTGACACCACGGTCATCGCTTCAAGAGACAGCTGCAACCCGGCCACCACGTATAGCACTCAGTGCTATAGATCGCAATTGAGGTTGTTGTTCTAGCGCCTGACTTGCCGGGCGACCACGTGCAGCTGTCAGCGACAACGTTCGATATCAATCAACCGATCATTACCGTGCCATCCAGGCGAATGTCCGGGCAGTCGGCGAGATAGCGCGGCAGCACGGGCCCCAGAGCCAAGCGAGCTCCATCGCGCAGGATATTCAATCGAAGTCGACCGACAGGGAACTGGCGATGGCTCTCCAGCGTAGTTACTGCATCGAAGATGGTTCGAAAGCCGCTGTCGAGCTGGGCTGCCAGCGCAACGCCGGCTTCGG
>JAXDQF010000282.1:0-5552 GCA_034668025.1 Gammaproteobacteria bacterium
GCTCCGAAACCCGTGCGTAGATTGCGCCGCCTTCCCTTCCCTGCCCGGGTGGCGGAATTGGTAGACGCACTAGTTTCAGGTACTAGCGGGTAACACCGTGGAGGTTCGAGTCCTCTCCCGGGCACCAGGTGGCGCGCTTCAGCGCCCTTGATTGAAATCCTTCGGATCTCGGTTGCGCTCTCAAGCGCTTGTTCTTTATACAATTTTCTCTTCTCGGCTGTTATCAGGCGGACGCTCCTTTCATAAGAGGTCATGGCCGTATGTAACGCGCAGGCCGCAAATTGGCGCACGCGATGTCCAATGGTCGCGGATTGTGCCTGCTTGCGCGGGCGAATGGGGTCGAAATGGGGGCCATTTGTGCGGCACCCATATATTCGCCAGATCATCCCCCAAAACTGCAACGACAGCGCAAAAATGACGTCTACGTCCCGGCTCGGCAGACATCGAAGCGTGCGAACCCTCAACTCTTTTACGTTACTCGCCGTAATTGTGTACTTCGCGGGCCCCGCCTGCGAAGCCGCAGCCACCGGCGCCATTCGCACCCCGCAGAAGCGGGCTGCGATGGCTCAATACGCAGAAGTCTCGAATGACAACATCTCACCACTGTTCGAAGCGGCGGTGGAAGCCACTGAAGAAGCGATCTACAACTCGCTGTTCATGGCTTCAACGATGCGCTCCCACGAAGTGACCACAAACCAGGATGTAGTCGTGGAGCGTTTGCCGCTCGCCCCGTTTTTGCAAGGGCAAAAGCAGAACTGTCGGTGATCCCGATTCACCAACAACAAAATTGTTTGGAACATGACGTCTCGCTCCCGCCGACGATAGCAGAAACCCTATGGGACGCGGACTTCGAGCTCTCCCGGCCTCGCCGTCATTCACTGAGGCCGGCTGAGGGCTGCACAAATGCCGAGTCTCCAGCTCTACCTAACAGTCTCACAATGCTCTGATACTTTTCGATGTACCAGCGGTTCTCGTTGTTGTATCTCGGGATCGGCAGCGGACGAGCGTTTGTGCCTTCCGCTATCCAGACACAGGGGCAGGCCACCGAACCCCCTGCGACCTGCACTCCCGGTTGGGTCAGTTCGTCGAGATTGACCTTCATTCTCGTCAGGACACGGTAGAGCTTCGCAACATTTCGGGATCCGCCGTTGTACGCGGCAACCGGAAAGATGCCCAGTACTTCCGGGTTGGCACGATACGCAAGACGGATATCCGTCCGCATCCCCGCCAGATCGAGATCGAGCAGGCAGACTGCCGCTTTCATGGCGTTCAGCAGATTCGTTGCGCCGCGTTCGAAGATCGGGTCGAGCTTTGCGCCAGGGCAGCGCCTGACCACGAGCGCGTAGGTCCCGTTCCCCTTGCGGTTGGTGAATTGCATGGGTCCTAATGCTTTCGCGCTCGAGACGCTGTACCGAAATGCCTCCTCACGCTTCAGCCCGTACTGGCTCAGTACATCGTCGAAGGCGAGTGCCTGCTTTTCCATGTAGTCGGCGTCGTCAGTCTGCTCGATCACCGCAAGTGTCGTGATGACCTGCGGCGGAATGACATCCGCGAGCAGCTCTCCGGGAAAGGCCGCACTCGGCGCCTGCGCGAGACGCAGCTGCTCAAGTGCCTTTGCCGCCGTGGCAACCAGAAACTCCTTCCCGCTGCTGACGAAAGCTGCGTCGAAGGTGTCTTCGGTGAACGGCAAATAGACGATCGGCTTCGCGGTCTGGGCGACAGCACTCCACTGTCTGTGCTTGATCAGGTTGTTGTCGAATACGGGGAACTTGCGTCCGTAAACCTTCAACGGATCCCCGTTCCGAGAGAAGGTGAACATCAGCCGCTCGGCACCGGTGCCCTTCACGTGCTGCGCCTGAATACCCGGCGTGAGAGTGCGAAAGGCCAGCGGCTTCCCACCGGGTTTCCACTTGATCGGCGGACGCGGGAGCTCGATGTGGGCGATGGACCACTGCTGCGTCGCGTCGCTCCAGAGTGCAAACGCAACCGGCCGTCCGCGGAGCACCTGATTCTTCCCTTTCCCGGTGAAGACGTATTGGAGCTCGACATCATGGAGAAGTGTCTGCGCTTCGGCGACACGGTCGTGGATCGCCTCATGACGGGCACGGGGGCCGTGAACGACGACCTCCTTGGGAGCGTTCTCGGGTTGCTCCGACTCGGCAACAGCAAGTGGAACCTCGCCTTCTTCCTGCTTCGAACCTTGATCCGCGATGGGAGCCGTTTGCGCGGCTGGAAGTGCCCGCTCTGGCTCGACCACTGGAGGCTCAATTTCGCCAGTGGCGCCGCCTGTTGTCGTACAACCAGGGAAGGTCAGGAGCGCCAATGTGAGCAGAGTCAGCGCAGCCGAGTGTCTGGCAAGTGTGTTCATGGCACTGATGATATTCGAGTGGGCGCGGCGCGCCCGTACCGGTATCTAGAAATCTCATTGATGCTGCAACACGTCGCGCGGAGCAGCTGATGCGCAATCGAGCATGCCGGTCGGAACGCGAGGATCTGCGGCTCCAAAATCGAGTGGCTCGGCGGTCGACGGGTAGGGATTCACAATATAATTCAATAGCTTACGGGGAGTGTGTCGTACCTTCATCGCGTTTTCCGATGAAGGTGGTCATGACTGAATTCCATCCCGCCGTGCATTCGGCCGCCGTAAACGCCGTTGCAGGCGACGACTCCAGGCACTCAGATCAGCGCGCGTACCGCATGACGTCGATCGACATAGTGCGCGGTCTAGTGATCGTTATCATGGCTCTCGATCACGTGCGCGACCACATGATGATCGCTTCGGTGCAGGATCCAACAGCGGATCCTTCAACCGGCCCCCTCCTGTTTGCCACGCGCTGGATCACCCATTTTTGCGCCCCGACGTTTGTGTTCCTCGCGGGTGTAAGTGCGGGTCTCATGGCACGCCGCAAGAACTCGGGGGAACTTGCGCGGTTCCTGGTGTTGCGCGGCCTGTGGCTGATTCTCATCGAAGTCCTGGTAATCTCGACCGCTTTCTCATTCGCTCCGACGGGAATCGCCGACCTCGGTGGTCGCACGTTCATTGGTTTGCAGGTCATTTGGGCGATCGGCGCCAGTATGGTGGTGCTGGGGGGCATGCAGTACCTGGGTCCACGCGCGTGTCTCGCCGTCGGCCTGGCTATCGTGTTCGGCCACAATCTGTTGGACGCGGTATGGCCGCCAGCGAGTACGACAGGTATCACCGGGCCTTTGTGGGTCGTACTCCATGCGCGCCAGGCATACCAGGTGGGACCGCTCTGGATTTACTTCTCTTACCCACTGCTGCCCTGGACCGGCATCATGCTCGTTGGATATGCGTCAGCCAGTCTGTTTCAGTTGCCTGCGAAACTGCGGGACAGTCGATTAATCCGCGCAGGCAGCGCGCTCGTGATCGGGTTTGTTCTACTCCGGGCTCTCGCCATATACGGAGATCCAGGTGCGTGGCACGTTACCCCGGACAATCTGTCGGCCTCCGCCATGTCATTCCTTGCCACGACGAAGTACCCACCCAGTCTCCTGTATACCCTGATGACACTGGGACCCGCCGCGATAGTCTGCGGGTTCGCCGACCGCATGCCCGGCATGATCAGAAATGTCCTCCTGACTTACGGCCGTGCGCCCCTCGCCTTTTACATTGCCCATTTCTATCTGATTCACACGTTGAGCATTCTGCTCGGTCTGTCGGAGGGCTTCCAGGCAGGGCAGTTTCTTACTGTCTACCGCTTTTTCCCCAAGGGTTATGGTGTCAGCCTCGGGGGGATTTATCTGCTCTGGGTGGCAGTTGTAGTGCTGCTCTATCCGCTTTGCCGATACGTCTGCGCCGTGAAGGCGCGGCGCAGAGACTGGTGGCTCAGCTTTCTTTGACAGCTCAGCAGGCTATGACGCCATGGTGTCGACCAATCCGGCAATGTGCTTACCAATTTCGAGTGACGCTGTGGCCGCGGGCGATGGAGCATTGCAAACGTGCAGGCAACGCTCGTGAGAGATGATGTGGAAATCATCAACGAGTGAACCGTCCGCTTTCAGGGCTTGCGCCCTGATTCCGGCAGGGGCAGGCTCGAGGTCCGCCGCAGTGATAGCGGGAATGAGTTGCTGCAGGCTGCGAACAAACGCCTGCTTACTGATTGAACGCCACATCTCCTGCATGCCCTCCTTCCAGTAGCGGCGCGAGAGTGTTCGGAAACCGCTGAATCCCAACGTTTCCCGCAGGTCTGCAAAGTCGACGTCTGTTTTGCGATAACCCTCTCGTGCGAACGCCAGGACGGCGTTTGGGCCTGCCTCTACGTGCCCACCCATCATCCGGGTGAAGTGCACCCCGAGAAATGGAAAGTCAGGGTTGGGGACTGGATAAATCAAATGTTTGACCAGATGGCGCCGCTGCGCCCGAAGCTCGAAATATTCGCCGCGGAACGGCACGATCTTCAGGTTGGGATCGACGCCACTGAGAGTCGCGACTCGATCACTATGGAGCCCCGCACAGTTGATCACGAGGCGCGCATTGACCGCTGCGTCGTTGGCGATCAGTTCGACCTGATGCGCGCGCTGAGTGACCGCCGTCACTTTGTGGTTCAGACGCAGCTCACAACCTGACTCGCTGAGCAGCTTCGCCAGTGTCTGGCAGACAACTTTGTAGTCCACGATGCCAGCATCGGAAACCCGGACGGCGGCCAGACCGTTGACGTGCGGCTCGATCTCCTTCAACTCGCCGGCTTCAATGCGCTGTACGCGCAGACCGTTCTGCACTCCGCGCTCGTAGAGTTTGTCGAGTTGCGATAACTCTTTCTCCCGGGTTGCAACGATGACCTTGCCGCAAATTTCGAATTCGATGCCGTTGTTCCGGCAGAAGTCGATCATCGACCGATTACCGGCCCGGCAGAAGCGGGCCTTGAAGCTGCCCGGCGCGTAGTAGATTCCGGAGTGAATGACCCCGCTGTTGTGTCCCGTCTGGTGGCGAGCCCAGTCCGATTCCTTTTCGAGCACGACGAGAGTCGCCGAAGGGTTCCTGCTTCGGATTGCATGAGCGGTTGCCAGTCCGACAATACCGCCGCCAATGACGGCGAAGTCCCAGACTCGGAAATCAGCAGATAGCGATCGCACGGATGCTCCCTTCAGCCGCAGGCAGTCTATGCAATTTACGTGTGGCGCTATGTTGAGAAAATATCAAGCGAACAGGTCGGGAACTCGTTTGACGGTGTGCCCCCCGTGGCAGAAGGTGCGTGCTTGCGAGCTGTGGTTTATCGACGCTGTGACAGTGCCGAAACCTGTTTGAGGGGGAAAAATACATGTGCACTTTTGTCAACCGGCGGCTGGCGCCGGCCGTCTTCGTGTTATGCAATCTGGGTGCGCCGGTGTTGGCACAGACGGCCGCTCCGGCTGGATCCGCCGACACTCCCGCGCCTGGGGCGGCCATCGGCGCCCCCAGTACCGCCGACAGCGGCGCCCTGGGAGAAGTAGTGGTCACGGCCCAGCGGCGACTGGAGAATGCGCAAAAGACGCCCATCGCCATTGATACCGTATCCGCCACACAGTTGACCAACGCAGGCGCTGTCGATCCT
>JAXDQF010000283.1:0-10729 GCA_034668025.1 Gammaproteobacteria bacterium
GGCGATCCGATGACACTCGTCAACGGCAACCTGAGTCTGACCAAGACCAATCTGTATCGGCAGGGCGTGGACATGCCGACTGGAAACGCCTATTTCGACGTGGATACGGGGCGCTACTGTCGGCAGCTGCTGCGGATTGCCCCGCAACGGATGCTGGCGAACCAGAAGGCACTGAGTGCCTTCGCCACTCCGGATGCGGGCGCGGCCAACTCACTGTATACCTTTCTTGCGCAGCGTTTCGTGGCCACCTATCAGTTGCTGGATTGCCCGGCACTCATCAACGAGGCGGATCCCGTCAGCGTCACAACCAACAGACAGGGCGTAGCGGTGAGTGCAGCGGTCAACACCGCTGCCCTGGGCCGGATCGTGCAGAAGCTGGCGGCCCAGAAGTCTGAAGACGACCAGGCCGACAGCATTCAGCGGGAAAGGCAGACCACGGAATGATCCCGAGCGCTCAGGAGCCGGCGGCGGCAATGTTGACGACCGCCGGCACCACGTTCCAGCCGCGCAACTGCAGTTGCGAGCACCGTCTCCCGACCGGGCAGTGGATCTCGACCTTGCGGGGCTCATGCGGCAACAAGGTCACGTAGTTGTCGCTGTACAGGACTGGCAACAGCCGCTTGCCGCTGCTGTCGACCACCGTGAGTTTGGTCGCGAGCGCCGGAATGTTGCCGCGATTTTCCAGGGTCACGCTGACAACGGTCTGCCCGCCCTGCTGGACGGTCTGAGTTGTTACGGACAAGCTTTGCGGTGGCAGGGAGTTCAGCTTTTGCTGACTTTGATCGCCGCGGCCTTGCCAGTAGACATTTTCGGAGACCCGCGCGCCGCCGCGGTCATCCAGTGTCAGGACCACCAGCACGAGGTCCTCGCTGGCGAGTGTTGATGCCAGGTCGAGAGAGGGTAGGGTTGTGGTCGAATTGGCCGTTGCTGAGACCTTCGTGGAGTGTCGCGCCAGCACGCGGCCGTCCAACGCAATCACGCGACTCGTGAGCGTCAAGTCGCGACGATCCTGCCGGGTCGTATTGATGACCGCCAGGCTGTAGTCCGGCAGGTTCATCTGCGCGTGCACGGGCTCGCAAGCGGACTTAACACCATAGTAGGAAGCTTGTGTGTCGTAATCCGAACTGTAGATCTGCCAATGATTGCTCGGCCAGGCGGGATGTGTCATCCACAGCAGCCGCCCGCTGTTCAGGGTCCACAGGTGAGCCTGGAATCCTTCGAACACGGCACGATAGGAAACGTAATTCATCATCTGTGCCTTGCGCTCGAAGTCGGCGAGGCTCGTGGGCGCGCCGAATTGCCGTTCGAGTGCGCTCATGAAGCTGGCCACATCGCCATTTCCCCCGAAATGCCAATCGTGATAGGCCAGCGTGTCGCTGATCGGCCAGCGGTCTGCGGCAGGAAGCATGGCTTCGAGTGATTCGAGCGTGGCCAGGGAAGGGGTGCCCACTTCCACCGAAAATCCGCGCGCGAGATCCGTGAAGTACTCGACGGGCGGCCGGTAGTTGTAGGGGCCGCTTCCCTGCAGGTTCACAGTGTTGGAGCTGCCCGTGTAGTGGCGTGTGCCATCCAGGCTGGCAATCAACTCGGCAAGGCCCTCATTGATGATGGGTTGGGGAACGCCTTCGTTGCGTCCAAACCAGACTGCAATCGACGGATGATTGCGATAGCGCAGCAGGACCTCGCGCGCATTCGCCAGAAACAGCTGCGGATCCTGTGGCTCAACCTGGAAGTCCTGGGTGGAGGCCCAGAAATCATTCAGCACCAGCAGACCGTATTCGTCGGCGAGATCGTAGAACACCTCCTCGGTGTTCTGTCCCAGCCAGTTGCGAATGATGTTGAGGTTGGCCGCCTGATGCAGGCGGAAATAGGGCTCCAGCCGCTCGCGCCCCACGCGTTTCAGCAGATCGTCCGTCCCCCAACTGCCGCCACGCACGGCGATGGGTACCCCGTTCACCCGGATGACCAGATAGGGAGCCAGCGACTTCGTCGGAACGTCGTGGACGGCAGGTGACGACTCGCCGGCGGTCGTGAGTGACTCAGCCCAGCCGTTCGGAGTCTTCTTGATGGCCTCATGGCGAACGTCTACGAGCCGCTCAGAGCGAGCGGAGCCGGCTGTCGGATCCACTTCGACTCGACGCAGCCGTCCCAGATGATCAAACAGCGACAGCTCATACGTGAGTTGGCGGATTCCAAAGCGGACCGAGCGGGTATCCGAGAGTTGGGTGTCATCAGTCACTGACAATGTCATTGTGTACAGCTCAGGCGAACCATATCCGTTCGGCCACCACAGCCGTGGCTGGCGAATGCGCAATTGCGGGAACTCGCCGGGAGTCAACGCAATCTGCGCGACTCCCGGCAGCAGGGTTACCGACTTTCTCACCGTCACCTCGCCGAAACGCGCTTCGATCGTGGCTGGCGTCGGTGTGGCGTGGTGGTTCTCAACGGCCACTTCGATAGAGACATCGGCTTGGTCCGTTTTCGGCAGCGGCAGCCGCGTGACTACGTGTGGGTCGAGCAGTCTGATCGCGCCGGTGGCCTGCAGTTGAACGTCCTGCCACAGTCCCGTGTTGCGATCGCGAATCCCCGGGATCCAATCCCAGCCTTCGGAGGCCACGAATGTCGGCCCATCAATCGCCAGATTGCCGCCATTCTCACCAGGACCCGCAGCGATCGATTCCTCGTGGGGAATGCCGGGGTGGGGCGGGGGTGAGACACGGACCGCCAGGGCGTTGCGTTGGCCGGGTTTGATCCGGTCGGTGACGTCAAAGATGCCGCGCGCAAAAGCTCCTTTGATTCCGCCGAGGTGCGTGCCGTTCAACCAGACTTCGGCGGCATAGTTGATGCCATTGAATGTCAGTGTCAGCCGCCGGCCAGCCAGATCAGCCGGCGCGGCGAAACTGCTGCGATACCAGTAGTCCTGCCGGCTCAGGCTTTCCGGAATGGCCATGTTGTTCAGGCCATAAGTGGGATCGGGATACACCCCACGTGCAATCAAAGTGGTGAGCACGGTTCCCGGCACAACCGCCGAGTACCAGCTCGTGGCGTCGAATTCCGGTGTGGAAAGCTGCGGTCCGTCTGCTGATACCTGCGGCGCTGCCACCATTCTCCAGGCACCGATCGTCCAGGAGTGATCACCCGACAACTTTAGTGGTGCTGTAGGTGTGTCATCGGAAGCCACCGGACGGCTGGGCGGAGTGTTCGACTTTGGCAACGTCCACGGGTCCTGTGGGACTTGCAGGCCGCGCCAGGCGTGCTCCTGCCATGGCCATCCCGCACCGACGTTCTGGAATACCACCAGCGGGAAGTCCGGACGGTTGTTGAACAGCCGTTGGACACTCTGCGCACTCAGTGCTGTCGCTTCGAGTTGAAACTGCGCGAGTGAGCCGCCGAAGTGCTGTTCAGGGTTGGCAGCGGTGGGTGCCAGTGTCAACACCGGGCTCACCGCAGGCAGTTGTTTCGTGATTGACCGTGCGCCGCTGAGCTGGCCATCAATGTACAACTTCAGCGACTGGCCGTCCTGAGTCGCCGCAACGGCCTGCCAGTTGCCGATCTGCAAGGGTCGAGCCGCCGTGATCTCGAGGTCGCCCGCGCGAAGTTGCAGTCTTCCGTCGTGAATCGCCAGGCGTCGCGTTTCCCCGACTGCGGCAATGACGACATCCCCGGATTGCGCGAGCGTTGGTCGCAACCAGCCTGTGATAGACCACGACGCACTGGCGCTCAATGCCGGATTGTCGGGCGCGAGAGACCGGGTCATCCCGACGCCGCCCTCCAGAAATGTGAGGTTATATGGCCCTGTGTTAGTGACCTGTTCTGCTCCGAGGCCGGCGGTAGCGTTCAATGCGCATACTGCAAGCACCGGTGTCAATCGCTGCCGGATCGAAAACAACATGCGAGGTTCCCTGGCTGAAATCCTAAGGACGGGGGAGCAAAGCACAGATGGGGGCACGCAGCGCTGTGCGCGCTTCGGGCCCCGCCTGTGTGAAGGCGAGGTAGGCCCGTTTGCCGCCATACGACGGCCATTGAGGGAGACCAGGCCCGTTAGGGTCACCGTGGACGATGTAGTTGACCCAATAACTTTGCAGCAGAGGGCGGACACCATCGACCGCGACATTCAGGGGGCGGTTGTCGAGGATAAATGTCAGCTCGGACCCATGGTCGATCCGAGGTTGTCCCGGTGCCGCGTGTTCCATCTGAAAGCGCCAGACTTTCTGGCCGGAGGCTGCGTGCGTCGCGGCCGTAAATTCGGCTGGGCAGCGGAAAGTGTCATCCGCAGCAACCTGCATCGCGGTGCTGCCCAGGATCGGATCGTCCGGTGGTTGTGAGCCTTCCTGCAGGCCGTACAGGCTCATCGCTTGATCAGCGGTTGCACCGAAGATTCGCACTACGCCGCGGCGTACTGCCGAGTCTCCGCCGTACAACGTGAATTCCTGCGCAGCATTCCCGATCAACAGGGGAACCCGCGCGGACTTGCCAGTGCGCAACAGATCCGCCGGGGGTGCCGTCATCATCCAACCATCCACCACGGCCTGTAGAAAGATAAAGCTGTTGTCCGCCAGGGTCGGTGACTCGAGCAGCATCTGCGCATCGAGCAACTTGTGGCCATCGACCTTGCGCAAGGCATCGATCTGGGAGTCGCCCTCGGGCACGCCAGCCAACTTCGCGAGCGCGCTGCCGATTTTCTCGTTCTCCGCCAGTGACCGGGGTGGCAGGCCAAAGCCGGCCGTGCCGCTTTGCTGAATCGCGCGGGCAAACAGCCCGCGTGACCGCGGCGACAGCAGTAGCAGCCCCACGTCCTGGCCACCGGCCGAGTGTCCCGCAATGGTCACTGCCGCCGGGTCGCCACCAAACAGGGCAATATTGCGCTTCACCCATTCCAACGCAGCGATCTGGTCCATCAACGCATAGTTGCCGGAGGCCCCATGCGGCGACTCGCGGGTGAGCTGCGGATGGGAGAGAAACCCAAACACGCCGAGGCGGTATTGCAGCGTCACGACGACGATGCCGCGGTCAGCCAGCCCGGAATCGATCACCCAGCCGGGCGATCCTCCCCAGTTGGCGCCGGCGTGAATCCACACGAGGACCGGCAGACGCGCTCTGCGGTTGGGGCGCGGTGTACGGATGTCCAGATACAGGCAGTCCTCCGCGCTGCGCTCTGCGTCACTGCGGTTCCAACCAACATAGGCTTGCAGACAGGCGGGCGCTGGTTTAGTGGCCGGGAAAACTCCGGGCGGCAGGGCCAGGGGCAACGGGGGTTTCCAGCGCAGTGATTCGACGGGTGGCTGAGCGAACGGAATGCCGCGGAACACGGCGCTGCCGCTGGGAGTCCAGGAGCCCTGGAAGCGTGTGCGTCCCACTGACACGAGCGGCGCAGCTTCAGTGGGGGCGACGCCTTTGGCCGGGGCGCTTCTTGCGGCCGGCGCCGCGCTCAGCGGCAGGCAGAACAGGAGCATTCCAACACCCAGTGAGGCCGCCACTGATTTCACATATGAGAAGCCCAACGTTCCGTCCCCCTGCCCGCGGGCGGCACCTGCGCAGATCGGGCGCCCCCCACGGAATAAAGAAAGTATATATAATTAATCGTTGACATGCCGCAGGCTGCGGCGCAAGGTGCGCGCGACCCCTACAGCAAAGCATATGGCTGATAATCAGAAAAGCGACGGCTCCCCGGAAGAGGGCCGCGACGGCGGCATGTCTCTGTCGGGTACGAACCTGGAGCGCGCCGGGGATCACAATCAGCGTGTGACTTTGCATGCCATCCGGGTCAACGGCCCCATCACGCGCACGGACCTGGCCGACATCACGGGGCTCACGCCGCCCGCCATCGCCAATATCACCAAGCGCCTCATGCAGGACAACCTGATCAGAGAGGCGGGCCGGGTGCGCGGCGCCCGGGGGCAGCCGCCGATCAAGCTGGTCATCAATCCGGACAGCTGGTTCTCGGTCGGGGTCAACGTCGACCGCGATCACATCACGCTGGTGGTGTTGGATTTCCAGGGGACCGTGCGAGCCCGCTCGTCGCGCGAGATTGCGTTTGCGCTGCCGGCAACTGTCCAGACGTTCTTTCAGCGTTCCATCGGTCACTTGCTCGACAAGGCGGGAATCAACGCCTCCCAGTTGGTAGGCGTCGGGGTTGCGTTTCCGGATGACATCCAGCGAGCGGGTCTGCCGGAACAGCCGGAGGAGTATTCGGCCTGGGGCTCGGTCGCGGTGGAGCAACTGTTCACACAGACACTGAAGGTACCGGTGTTTGTGGAGAACGACGCCGCCGCCGCGGCGATGGGTGAGATGCAGTTTGGCCGCGGTCACCAGTACCAGAGCTTTTTCTATATCCTGATCACGGCGGCCCTGGGCGGCGGACTGGTCATAGACGGGAATTACTTTCGGGGTGCCAACGGTCGCAGCGCCGAGCTGGGTTGGCTGCGCGGCCATGATGGATTCTCCCGGACGCGGCAATTGCAGAACATCGTGTCACTGTCGGCGTTGTACAGCCGGCTCGCCACCCAGGGATATCGAGTCTCGTCGCCTCGCGGGCTGACACGGCTGGACGAGGGGGGCCGCACTCTCGTCAACGAATGGGTTGAGACTTCAGTCGAAGCGCTGCTCGAAACTCTGCTGGCCATCAACTGTCTGATCAATCCACAGGCGGTGTTGATTGGGGGACGGTTGCCTGCGAGTGTCGTCGATGACCTCGCGCGCCGGCTGAATGAGCGACTGCAGCCTTATGCCGCCACGATGCCGGCGATAGCGCCGGTCGAACGGGCGGTGATGTCCGATGATGCGCCGGCGGTCGGCGCGGCCATCCTGCCATTTACTCACAGGCTCCTGCCGACCCGCTCGGCGTTGATGAAAGTTTCTTAGGGGGAGATTCTTGAACAACCAGTCGCCAAACACTCTGCGTGCGGCATTTGTCGCCGTCACCACGCTTTTCTTTGCGTGGGGTTTCATCACTGCCATGATCGATCCGCTGATTCCATCGGTGCGGGCGATTTTCAATCTGACGTATACGCAGTCAATGTTGACGCAGTTCGCGTTCTTCATGTCGTACGGGATCGTGTCTTTGCCCGGTGCGGCGTTGGTCGCGCGGGCCGGGTACGGACGCTCGATATTGATTGCGTTGGTGGCGATGATTGTCGGCTGCCTCTTTATGCCCTTCGCGACCTACGTGCAGCGTTACGAGCTGGTGCTGGTTGCGTTGTTCATTATCGGCTCCGGCATCACGGTGCTACAGCTGGCGGCCAATCCCCTGGCCGCGGTTCTCGGGCCGCCGGAGCGTTCCCACTTTCGACTGACATTCTCACAGGCGTTCAACTCCCTGGGCACTGTCATTGCTCCGTACCTGGGATCCATGTTGCTGCTGCGGGGTGGCGTATTCGACACGAATGGAGCCGCAGCGGACGAAGCGAGCCGCTCCGCTTCCTTGCACAACATTGACACAGGCTTCCTGGCGATCGCGGCGATGATTGCATTGCTGTTGATATTCATCTGGCGATTTTCCGGGCGCTTGAGCCGCGCAGCTCCGCCGGCCGCGCCGGCACACGATTCCGTGCTGCACGCCCTGCAGTCTCGCTGGGCGCTTCTCGGTGCGGCTGCGATTTTTCTGTATGTCGGTGCCGAGGTATCGATCGGCAGCGTAATGATCAATTTCCTGCACCAGCCCGATGTGTTGAATGTCTCCTTTGAGCGGGCGGGCAAGCTGCTGGCTCTCTACTGGCTGGGAGCGATGGTGGGACGTTTCGCCGGTAGTGCGCTGCTGACACGGTTTCGCGCCACGTTTCTGCTGGCCATTGCGGCCGCCATTGCCGCGCTCCTGTGCCTGACGGTGAGCCAGGGAGCGGGCGTCGTGGCCGGCGGTTGTGCCATTGCCGTCGGTTTGGTCAACTCCATCATGTTTCCTACCATTTTCACGATTACGCTGGAGCGCAGTACGGCCTCTGCCGCGGCGACCTCCGGGCTACTGTGCATGGCCATCATCGGTGGCGCCCTGTTGCCCCGGGTTGCCGGGCTGATTGCCGATGCATCGACATTGCACACGGTATTTTTTCTGCCGGCAGCGGCGTACGTGGCCATCACAGTCTTTGCAATGAGTGCCGCCAGGGCCCGGGTCGTTGATGTCGGCCAGCCGGCAGGCAACGTCGCGCACTGAGTTTCGGGTCGAGGGTAACTTGATGAAAACCGATGCAACCGCCGACGATGCGGTCCATGTTACGAAAGTAGAAGCTGCCTGCGCCCAGCTGACGAGTTGGCTTCTCGATGCGGCCTATCCGCTATGGTCCACGCGTGGAATTGACTCGGTGCGGGGTGGTTTTCAGGAACGGCTGACGTTGTCGGGCGAGCCTACCGACGATGCGCGTCGAGCGAGAGTGCAGCCCAGACAGGTGTACGCATTCGCGCGCGCACCCTCCCTCGGTTGGAAGGGTGATGCCACTGGAGCTGTCACTCAGGGGCTGAGTTTCTTTCTAACTCGGTATCGGCGTCCCGATGGCCTGTTTCGAACCCTCGTAACGCCGGACGGAATGCCGATTGACGATCGGGTGCTGTTGTACGACCAGGCTTTTGCGCTCCTTGCATTTGCGACCGCCAGCCCGTTGTTGGGCAGCTCATTCAACCTGGCGGGCGAGGGCGAACAGCTGCGCCAGGCACTGTACACGCATTTGAAGCGGCCCGGCCCCGGATTCGAAACAGGGCTGCCCCATGCCACGCCGCTGCTTTCGAACCCGCACATGCATTTGTTGGAGGCTGCCCTTGCCTGGGTGGACGTGGGCGGCGGCAGCGAGTGGCTTGCCTTGGCGGATGAGCTCGGAGAGCTGGCCATCACGCACCTGATCGATCCGGCCACCGGCATGCTGCATGAAAGCTTCAATTATTCCTGGAAGCCAACGGCAAATGCCGCCGGGCGTTTGATCGAGCCCGGACACCAGTTTGAATGGGCATGGCTGCTGATGCGCTGGGGACAGCGACGGGCGGAAGTCCGGGAGGCCGCCTGTCGGTTGATGGAAGTGGCCGAGCAGCACGGTGTTCATGGCGGCGTCGCGATTTACGAAATCGTGAATGACACCTCCATACATGATGCTTCCGCAAGGCTCTGGGCTCAGACGGAGCGCCTGCGCTCTGCAGCCCTGGCAGCCCGGCTTTACGGTGACTCCAAGTACTGGCGGAGGGCCGCCGAAGCCGCGGCGGGCCTGTTGCGATATTTCACCACAGACATTCCGGGCCTCTGGTACGACAGGCTTTCGACAGCAGGAGAGTTCAAGCGGGAAACGGTGACCGCTGGTAACCTCTACCACATTGTAGGCGCCATCTATGAGCTGGGGGCGCTCGTACGATCCAGAGGACAGTAGTTTGGCCGATCCGATCAAAATCCTCCTGCAGACCACGATCGCACCGACGCAGGACGACTGGCACATCGGGCGATTCGGGTTGCTGCGTGATTACCTTGCCGGCCTGCAGGGACTCGATGGAAGGCCGCTGGCCATAGTCGACGCACGTGACCGGGCACCGATCGGGCAACCCGACCCTGTGCTCGCCAATCTGGATAGTTCCGATTACGACGAGTTGTGGCTGTTTGCAGTCGATACCGGCGACGGGCTCACGACCGAGGACTGCCAGGGCATCTCCCGTTTCCGTAGACGAGGCGGTGGCCTGATGATCACCCGCGATCACAACGACCTCGGCAGCTCGGTATGCAATCTGGGTGGCATCGGGGCTGCGCATTACTTTCACTCGAAGAATGCGGATCCCGACCCGGCCCGGCTCGTCAACGACGACCAGGATAACCCTGACATCCAGTGGCCCAACTACCATTCGGGCGCAAACGGGGATTACCAGGAGATTCACATCACAGGCGCGCCACATGTGCTCCTGTCAGATCCAACATCTGCGGACGGCGTGATTCACTACCTTCCGTCCCACCCTCACGAGGGTGGAGTTGGAGCGCCTTCCGATGACCCGACCGCGCGCGTGATCGCGACTGGTCACAGCATCGTGACCGGCAGGGAATTCAACCTGATGGTTGCTTTCGAGCCTTCGGATGCCGGCGGACCCGCTGTCGCTGAATCGACTTTTCATCACTTTGTGGATTACAACTGGGACATCAACAAGGGCGCGCCGAGCTTCGTGACCGATCGACCAGGGAGCAAGCTCGTAGGTTTTCCGCGAGCACTTCAGGAAACCAGGCAATACGTCCGCAACCTTGCGTTGTGGTTGGCGAGACGGGAAACCGCGATCCTGCGCGCCACATGAAGTTCGTGTGGCGGCCTGTCGCGGCCGCAGTCGCTGCCCTGTTCGCGTTGGTGACCGTGGCTCAGCCGGCCCACGCGGATGACGCTGCCGAACATGCTGCGATCATCGAGCGGCTCATCGCCAAGGGGTCTGCAAATTCCCTGGCCACGGCGGCCCTGCTCAAACAGTTTGGCGAAGAGTCGGACAGGGGCTCTTATCCGCTGATAACCCGGGCAGTCCAACTCGCACCTGAGCGTCGCGATCTCGCGTGGCTTGCGGTTCGCCTGTGCGCCAGCTCGAGCGACTGCGACGATTCCGTACCCGAGAAGCATCTGCGTGACGTCGATCCCACCAACGGCATCAGATCAATCGGCGCACTAACGCGCGCCCAGCGGAAGAACGATGCTGCGGCGATCGATGCCGCGCTGACCGCGATGGGCAGTGCCGAGCGGTTTTATGTGTATTTTGATCCGTTGGTAGCTGCGACTGCTACGGAGTTGGTGGAGGC
>JAXDQF010000284.1:0-20362 GCA_034668025.1 Gammaproteobacteria bacterium
GCGCGGGTCTGCACCACCAACAACGCCCGTTTCCCATCCCGTGAAGCCCACACCCCGTCAACAGACGGCGGCTGCCGCTCACTTCCCAGCTGATCGATGATCTGCAGCATCTCCCCCGTGGGATCCCGCGGAAGCAGCGACTTGGCCAGCATCCCCATCGGGGACGCGAGCAAATCCAGCGTCTCTTGGACCGCATCCCGCAGCCCCTTCGGGGTGAACCGATCAGCCGAGACCGCCTCGCTCAACAGGTACCGGTGGTTGAACAACAACTCCCGGTCCCGATCCAGCCCGACCGGCTCGCCATTGTTGACAGCCACAAACTGCCGGTCCGCGCGCAAACGCCGTCCCATGGCCAACGAGATTCGCGCCCGCTCGGCCGAGTCAGCGCCTTCGACACCGATCAGGATCATGCGCGACGCGATCCCTTCGCGAAGCTGATCCACCAACAATCGTTGTGTCGCGGTAGGACTCCGGGGAAGAAACGCCGAAAGGTCCGTCGTGTAGTGAGCAAACACCACAACAACAGTGGCGGCGCAAACGAAGGCCGCCCAGACCGCCGTCGCCACCCACCCCGTGCGTGTCATCGGAGCTGTCTCGGGGCGGAAGCTGTCCCGCTGGCGCGAGTCGAGGCGCGATGCGCAGTCAAGGCGCGACGTCGGCGCCGATCGTCAGAAGCGAGCGATCGCCGTCCGCCTCACGTATCTCAACCGTGTGGATGAGATCCTTCTCACCCTCGATATGGATTTGCGCCACCGTCTTCGCAAGCTTGGAATCCAAGGGTACGAGCCCCAGCGTCCAACGCTCGAAGCTGCCCGTGAAGTCGACCTTGAACACGCGCTCCAGCGAAGCCCGATCACCGGCCAACGTGGCGCGGATACTTTCAATGAATGGAACTACCTGCGGGTACTGCTTCAGATCCAACACGTAGTGATGCTTGCCACGCTGGGCCGAAACGACGCCACCCTCCAGCACCAGATCTTCGGGCTTGGGTTTGATCGTGCGCTTCTCCAGCCGGTCCGGTGCGTCATACAGCAGCTCGCCCGAGGACTCAACGGGCCGGTCCAACATCGCGATGAACTTCTTCTCCGTGAAGCTCACGTGCCCAGTTTTCCGTTGGGCGAGGGCGCTCATGACACGGTCCAGATCCGAATCGGCTGCAAGCGCGAGTGGGGCGGTAAGCAGCAGCAACACACCGAAAGCCAGGGACCTACTCATCCCCAGCCCGCCAAAAATCAAAAAAATTGAACCAGTTGTACGGATCGCTGCGGACATGCTTCTCCAGCAGCGCCGCATACCGCTCGATAGCCGCCTGCACGGCCGCTTCCCGTTGCCGCGGCTCCACAGTCGAAAAGTCCGCCAGCGACTCAAACGCAACGTGATACCGGTTCCCGCCGCGATACAACCCGATCATGAAAATCACCGGGCGCCGCATGATCGCTGCAGCCCGCATCGCCCCCACCGGGAAGCGGGCAGGCTGCCCCAGAAAGTTGACCCGCACACTGGCCTCATTCCCGAGCGTGCGATCCCCCAACACCCCCACGAAAGTGCCCCGATCCAGGGACTCCTGGATCTTCAACATGGCATCGATGTGTCCCAGCGCAATGACATCCGGCTTGGCCACCGGGTTGATCGCCGCCAGCATGGCATTGACCATGCGCGCGTTGTCCTCATACATGGCCATCGCAACCCGCAGCCCGGGCTGCCGCCGCCCCACCGTGCGGATGATCTCGAAGCTTCCAACATGCGAGCCCATCAGGAACGCACCATGACCGGCTTCGAGCGCGGCGCGCACCGGCGGCTCCCCGTCAACCGAAATATCAAACAGGTCGAACCGCTCTTTCAACAGGTACACACGATCGTGAATCGTCGTGGCAAACGTGAGCACGTGTCGATAGCGATCAGCGGCGGTCGGCTCGCGTCCCAGAGCTCGGCGCAAGTATGCCCGCGCATGACGGCGCGCAGTCGGCGCAAACGTGAAGAAATAAGCAGCGATCAGATGCAGAAAAATCCGGCCACCCGCGCGCCCGAGCCTCAGGGACAGGAACGTCATGATCCGCAGCGTCGTCATGCTGCCGCGCTCGCGATGAGTCACCCACTCAGCCGCGCTCTTTCGCGACCGAGCCGCCTCGCCGGCGGGCCGGGCGACTTCGTCAGCCTTGCTGGCCACGGGTTTTTTCCATCGGTCTGGCCGTTTGCGAAGGCACGAGAAGCCCGCTGGCAACGGGTCGGTCGGCAGTACGAATGGCAAAGCGGACTGTGCCGTTCGGCAGCGTCTCATGTTGGAGAGTCAGTGCCTCTCCAGGCCGGACCGCGCTTTGAAACTTTGCGCTGTTGACCTCCCAGTATCCCGATGGCCCCTTGCCGGCCTTTTCGAGCGCATGGAGCGTCGCATCCAACAGGACGACACCCGGCAACACAGGTGTTCCAGGGAAGTGCCCGGAAAAGGCCGGGTGATCAGCCGCAATCGGCAGCGCCGTGATGATCATGTGCGTTTCATCGCAGTTGCAGCGAGCGAACGCAAGGAATCGTGTGGCAGTTTGCCGGTATCGTTGCGCGGCAGCGAGTCCACGAACAACAGTGGCCGCGGCATGAATACAGCGTCAATGCGCCGACGCAATTGCTCCGTCAGGCCGGTTGCGTCCAAACCAGGCGCCACCACGACCGCGGCAACACGGGTCACGCCCGTCGAGGAGCCCTCGTCAGGCTCCCGGATAAAAAACGCGCCATCCACCACGCCAGGAACGGCATTCAACTGGTGATTCAAATACGACAGCGAGCTGCGCTTGCCGGCAATGTTGACCAGGTCCGACAGCCGTCCGTGGAGCAGAAACCGGTCAGCCGCGGTCACCTCGAGCACATCACACATGGGAGTGGGCTGCTCCACGTGGCCGCCCTCAGCCCAGGTTTCCTCTGCCTCGGTCAGCAGTCGCACGCCATCGAACAGCTGCCACTCAATCGTCTCGGCCGTGCGCCGGCTGGCAATCTGCCCGGTTTCAGTCGAACCATAGATTTCCAACAGCCGGGTTGCAAACCTCTGCTCAACCTCCCGCGCCAGGTTTTGAGACAGCGGGGCGGTGGCCGACAACACCAGGTCGGTTGCCGGCAGATGAACGTCAGCTCCGAGCAGAGTGCGCAGATGAACCGGTGTCGACACCAGCATGCGAGGCTCCGGCACCGAGTCCAGCTCACTACACACATCGGCCGGATAAAAAGGCCTGCCGGCACTGAACGCATTGCCGCTCTGCAGGGCCAGGAGCACCGTCGACTCAAACCCGTACATGTGCTGCGGCGGAACAGTCCCAACGAGCGCATGCGATCGCCCATCCAACAGTCCGAGCCGTTGCGCTTCAAACCGGACACAATTGACGAGCCGGCCCCAGGTCTTGCGGTACGGTAGCGGCGTTCCCGTCGATCCCGAAGTAAACACATACGCGGCCAACCGGTCCTGCTCGATCTCGATTTGCTGCCACGGAACCGTCTCCCCGGGCACCAGCTCAGGAAAGCGCACGCGCGGCAGATCGATCTGACACCGCGCATCGTCCGTTAAACAAAACACGTCCGGCGCGAACTCGGTGAGCTGCCGAATGACCTCCGGAGTATGTGTGGAGGGCAACAGGCTGACCTTGTTCGCAACGAGGCTGGCCGCAAACGCAACGGTGAACCGATACCGGTCGTTGCAGGCGTTGAGCACGTGCTTGCGCTCCGGCAAAGCCGCCGCAACCCGCAGCACGTCCGCGAGAAAATTCCGGGCGGATGACGGAGCTCCCGCGCGGTAAGCAACCACCGCGTCGGCAGAGCTGTGCGTTATCAGCGGAAGAGTGGCCAGGACGCTACTTAGTCCTGTGTGCCGCGATGTAGTCCGCCAGGTACGCCAGGGAGCGGAATATTTGCTCGTTCTCTTCGCTGTCGGCACGGAGCTGAATGCCATATTGCTTGGAGACGACCAGTGCGATCTCGAGGATGTCTATGGAATCCAGGCCGAGACCTTCACCGTAGAGGGGCGCCTGTACATCAATGTCAGCGGCGGCCACATCCAGATTGAGGGCGGCGACAATGAGGCCGGCAACTTCCTGCTGCAGAGCTACGTTGTCAGCCGGCGGCGCCGGTTGTCGGAGAGGCGACGCTTTGTCGGACATATACCCTGGAAATTCACTGAACGGCCGCAGGCGTCATGATACATGGGGTTAGCTGGAGCGCAAACCAGCCCGCTCACTGCGGCCTGCGGGTCGAGCGGCGTACCATCAGGAAGGGTAAACGGATGATGAACGCGGTGAAAAGCCTGAGGTGCATTGACGTCAGCAGCACGTTGTCCCGCAGGTAGTTGAAATGTGATACGCCGCCTTCCTCAGGCCGGAAATACCGCACTTTGGCGGGCAAATTGATGGCTTCGACACCGCTCCAGCTCAACCGGACGACGATTTCCACGTCGAAGTCGAACCGCCGCATCCAGAAGTGGCTTTTCATGATGCGAACGAGCGGGGCAGCCGGGTAGACCCGGAAGCCGAACAGGGAGTCCTGGATGCCTGCGTCGAAGGTTTCGACGTTTGCCCAGTAGTTCGAGATCCGACGGCCCTTCACCCGCACGCTGGGCGCGCTGGAGTCGAATATGGGCACACCGAGCACCATGTTCGTCGGATTCGCCGTGGAGACCGCCATGAAGTCACGAATGCGGTCCGGAGGATGTTGTCCGTCTGAATCCATGGTCAGCACATGCGTGAAGCCCTCACTCAAGGCCTCCACTGCGCCGTCCAGTACCGCCGAGCCCTTGCCGCCGTTTTTAGACCGAATCAAAACACGTAGGCCGGGGTCGTCCTTGGCCATGACCTGCAGGGCCTCAGCGGTGCCGTCGTTGCTGCCATCCACCACTACCCAGACAGGGTTCCACTGCTCGCGGGCGCCTTGGACGGTTTCGAAGACCTTGCGCCCGGGGTTGTAGCTGGGGATTAGAACTAAATGGGTCGCCGACCGTTCGAGGCTCGGCGCTAAAGGTGAACGCATGTCCCGTCATCTTCCCGATGACTGGCTGGACGATTGGCTGTAGGTGTCCAGTTGTGTGCTGTTGTCCTCGCTGCTCAACCATTCCGATTGCGGTGCGCCGTTCAACTGATGCGTGAATTCGCGCTCCAGAGCGGTCATGAAGCTGTTGACGTCCGCAGGCGGGTCGAACCGCCGTCCCAGTCGGACCCGGTACGTAATGGGCAGGTTAGGACGCCGGAACAGTGGCCAGCCCTTGCGCAAGTAGGGAGAGTCTGTCTCGATGATGGCCACCTGCACCGGCACACCGGCATGCTTAGCGATGATGCCAATGCTCGCCTTGAGCGGATTGAGGGGGTCGCGCGTACTGCGTGTCCCTTCGGGGAAAAGTAACAGTACGCCTCCCTCACGCAGGTCCGCTACCGCGTCCTTGATCATCTGGCGGGGCTGATCGCTGGGGATGTATCGCGCCAGGCGCGAGCCGGCGCCGAGAAACACATTGCCCATCAGCTCTGCCTTCATCACGCACGCGATGTTCGGATGCCGAGTCAATATGAGGAGTGCATCGATCAGTGACGGGTGGTTCGGGGCGAGGATCACCGGAGGTCCATTCCGAAGCGAATCAATCGCACTCAAATCGAGTCGGTAGGCACCCGTCATCGTCAGCGCCCAAGAGAAGACGCGAAACCCCGCCATGATGCCGAAACGGCCGGCCGCGGTGCCCACACGCCGTGGCAACAAGGGGTACATCAACAACGCCCAGACCGAAAAGAGCAGGCAGATGAATCCCAACAGCGTCAGCACAGTGTATGCGACGACGTATTCGTGGATGATCTTGAACGGCTTCATGTTATTCGTCGGTATCGTCTACCAACCGACTGGACTGATGAATCATCCACGCCATGCCGACGCCCGATGCCCAATAATTGTCGCGCTTCACGAGAGGGCTGTTCTCAAATACCGCGCCCGCGAGCGTGTCATGCCGCACATATGCCCCAACCCAGAACGAAGGATAGCGTTTCGACAGCGCGACGAGAAACTCCGCGCCCGAATAGCCTGCGCTGGCCTGGTAAGCGGGCCGCTCAGCTGTCGCGAATTGCGGCGCGACCGTGTAGAAATAATCATGGTAGCGATGATCCGCAAACAGCGGACCCGCGAGAGCCCCGAAATACCAACCGTGGAATCCCGCCACGTCCTTGATATCGATACTGGCAGTCGGTGCAAATACAGCACCAATCGAATGCGGCCGCGCCTGCACCGTAAACACTGCGCGCAGCGGCATTCGGACGTCGAACGCGATCCGCTCATCGGCGGATTTCCACAAGTGCAGGTCGATCGACGGGCCGATCTCCACGGTTGACCGCAGATCCGGCATGCCGGCCCGCGTGGCGTTCCTGCGCACCGGCGTCGTCGCATTCGCACTGATGTTCAGCTCTACCCAGTCCTGCCGGAACAGTTTTCCCCGGATACCCTTCCGATCGGCCTTGAGAAAGTCACCGCGGTAATAAAAGTAAGGCACGGGTAGCACATACACGTGAGTGGTGTCCGCGCCGCGATAATCTCCAAAACTGACGGCCCCCACGCCCAGGCCGAATTCCCAGACGGGGGGCGCCTTTTTGTCGGGCTCAGCCGCTTTGTCGTCGGCGGCGGCAACCTGCAGGCTGACCGCTGTGAGCAGCGCGGCTCCCAATAGCTTCAATCGCAATCGTGTTCCCTTCCGATGGCTTCGATCTCGACGAGCAGGTCCTGCCGGCAAATGTCCGCCTGCAGGTAGACCACCTGGGTTTGGGAACCCAGCGCGGAGTGAAGTTGGGATTGAATCAGCGGCAGATCCGCGCTGTTGCGCACGTAGACCTTGTAGGCCAGGGTCTCCATTCCGAAACGGCGTGCGCCGGATACGCGGTTGGCTTCGGCGAGGAGCGCTTCGATGTTGACCAGCGTTTCGCGCGTTTGCGCGGCTACGTCGCCGGCGTGCACCGTCTGGTGGCCAACGATGCTCGCAGTGCCCGAAATGAAGAGAATCGCACCAGAGGCTTCGCGCAGGACACTTGCGCGGGAGAAAGCCGGCTTCGGACCATATTGCGCCGGATATTCATAGGCACTGACCTGGCGGGGATTTTCGATGGCTGTTGGAGCCTCACGGCTGGCCAGAAAATAGATGACGAGCGGACTGCCGGTCACAGAGCCGAGTGCACACGCTGCCGGAACGTTGCCCGTTACATTGCGCCCGTATGCAGCGAGCGCGTTGCGTCGTGCACTGTTGAATTGCCGGTATCGTTCCAGACCATGTGTGTCGATGTTGATCTGCGGCAGGTAATTCCAGACACGCAGGAGATGGGGATAGGCCAACTCATCGAGCGTCGCAAAGATCTCGCGATAGGCTTCTTCGGTGGCCGCGTGTAGCCCCGACGTACTGCTGTTCTCTCGCTCTGTCTCGGACACAGAGATGCATCCGAAAAGTACGTCGTCCCCGCGGCGATACTGAACCCTGGACAGCTGTCCCGACTCCACGCGCTGCCGCGTCCGCCACACCTCGCAAATCTCGCCGCTCGACCCAAGGACCGGGGTGCGGATCTCTGCTACCGGGATTTCCTTGGCTGCGAAGGCGGGGGCCTTTGCGGCAATCTCGGGGGCGCCATCGAAAGTCGCAACACCCAATACGCCATCCCACCGTGCCGAGGCTTGTGCGGCAAGTGGAACGTAATCGACCTGGAGGCCCGCTTCTAAAGTCATCAGCCCGCGGTCGCCCGCTCGGGCTCGGTTGGACGGATGTTCGCCGCGCGTCGCCGCATGGCGAGGAGCGAACGCTTCAAATTCAGAGTCGAGAAGAAGTAGTAGATGCCCTTGAACGCCCGCAAGGACTTCCAGATCGGCGTATCACCGTAGATGTCGCCCGCAAGCAGGCCCAGCATCGCTTCCTTCATGCGGTAGTCGTTACGCGGCGCCATGAACAGATCACGCATGGTGGGATTGGTGATGCGGTAAATGAACCAGGAGTACTCTTTCGGGCCATGCCGGACGATGCGATCGAATTCTTTCATCGCCGCCGCGTACTGGTCAGGCTGGCGCAGGCAAGTGTCCAGGGCTTCCGCGCCCGCAACGCCGTTAACCATCGCCATCAATACGCCGGAGGAGAACATCGGGTCGATGAACGTAAACGCATCGCCCACGAGAAGGTATCCCGGGCCATACGACTGATCGCACGAGTAAGAGTAGTTCCCGGTGGCCTCCACGTCTGAGACCAGTTCGGCGTTCTTCAACCGTGCAGCCAAGGGCGCGCACATCTCGATCGTATCCATGAAGAAATCGCGTACCGGCTTCTTCCGACTCTTCAAGTAGTAGGGCCAGACGACGGCGCCGATGCTCGTGGCTCCATCTGCGAGCGGGATGAACCAGAACCAGCCGTGCTCGAACCAGTAGATGGATATGTTCCCGGCGCGTTTCTCTTCGGGGTAACGGTCGGCGTAGCGGAAGTGCCCGAAGAGTGCGGCGCTATTGTGTTTGCTGTTGCGACGCTTGGTTTCGAGCTGGTTGCCCAGAAAGGTATCGCGACCGGAGGCGTCTATTACATAACGCGCGAGCCACGACTGGGTGGTGCCGTCATCGCTCTCGGCCTCCACACGCATACCCTCGGGGCGGCGTTCGACGCTGCGCACCCGACAGCCCTCGAAGACCAGAGCACCCTGCTGGGCAGAGCGACGAATCAGGATCTCGTCGAATTCCGAGCGGCGCACCTGGTAGGAAAACGGCAGCGACTTGTTCCAGCCTTCGGCAAAGTTGAAGGTCTCGCCACGGTCGCCGTGCCAGGGCGACACGAACTCGGCGCCCCATTTCTGCATGCCGATGGCCTGGACCTGCTCAGCGACACCCAATCGCTCGAACAGGGGCAGGTTGGCCGGCAGCAGCGACTCGCCGATGTGAAAACGGGGATGCCGGGACTTCTCCACCTGCACCACCCGGTGACCCCGCTCGGCCAGCACGATGGCGGCAGCGGAGCCCGCGGGACCCCCGCCGATGACGAGAACATCGGCCTGCGAGAGGGCTTCCGGCTTGTCAGTTGGGACTATCATCGCAGGGCGGGAATTTATCATGGCTATTGGTTTATTGGCGCGGCCACGGCCGCGCGGAGACCGGGTTCTTTCCGCCGGCGCTTGTTAGTTGGCGCGGCACTGGCCGCGCGGAGCCGAGGTCTTTTCCCGCCGGCGCTTGTTTAGTTGGCGCGGCACTGGCCGCGCGGAGCCCGGGTTCTTTTCCGCCGGCAAAAAGCGTCGTTTTTGCCGGCTGCGCTTGGGTCATGGCCGAGGCTTCAGCCCTCGTCCTTCCGCGTCACCGCCTCTTTCACCTTCCCGGCATCCTGCTTCACCGTCGCGCCCACTTCCTTGGCTCCCTTCTTGATGGCAACGCCAGCGGCTTTGGTCTCCCGCTTCACGGCCTGACCTGTGGCTTTCGCCCCACGGGCAATGGCCTGGCCTGCTTGCTTGGAATCGCGTTTGACGACGGCAACCGCTTCCTTGGTGTCCCGCTTGACGGTGGCACCAACGTCCCGGGCGTCCTGTTTCAGCGAATTGCTGCTGTTGTCCGGCTTGTCATCCTGGGCGGACGACGTCGATGCGATTGCCAGACAGGCTGCCGCGGCTGCCAGCAGTAGACGTGCTTTCACGCTGGTCTCCCACGTTAGTGGGCCTATCGTACCCGCGCCAGGCATCCAAATCTTCCGGCTCGTCAATATCGAGAGCCAGTTCACCTGACTCAAAAACCCGGGACACCAGGCTATGTTCCCGGGCCGTCCGCAGGTGCTCAGAGAAGCTGTTGGGCCCGAACCGCAGCCGGATGGCATCCGCGGGGGTGCACACCAGGGCGTTAGTTCCTACGTGGCGACGGTCCGGGACGATCGTCACTCCGCGATGCTGCAAATGAGCGGACTGCAGCAACGCTGTGATCGACTCGCTCGTGATCAATGGCAGGTCGCCGGACACGATCAACGCGCTGGTGATCCCTACGGCCGAGGACGAGGCGAGGGCTGCCTCGCATGCGGAGTTGATACCCTCGTCCCGCATCTGGTGCATGACGCGCACGCCGAGGTGGCCTGCGAACATCTCAACCTCTGCGCTCGATGTGACGATCACGGTGTCCCGCACCATGGGTACGTCCCGCAACGCGGTGATGACCCGTCGCGCCAAGATGAAGTACATGGAGTGTCGTTGCTTTGCAGTGAGCGCTTCCAACAGCCTGCGCCGGGCGCAGGCCGGATGTTTCAAGGGTACGAAGGCGCGGATATATGTCACAACGGCAAACCTACCACTGCCGCGTGGCCCAAACAAAGACTTCAGGAGTTTATTTTCGGCCGTCCGCAGCAAACCGTTGCAGCGCGGAGGGCTCGCGTCTTGCGAGAGCTTGGCGTTGGCGCACCCGCGCGGCATCCATTAACATGCGGCCGGCCCAGCGATAGACGTTGTTTTCCTTGACTGTGCGCCGCATTAGTTGCATCCGCTCGCGCCGCTGGTCGCGCGGCATTTCGATGGCCGTCTCGATCGCTGCGGCCGTTTCAGACACGTCAAACGGATTGACCAACAACGCCTCGAGCAATTCGCGCGACGCGCCGGCAAACGTGCTGAGGATCAACACTCCATCCTCGTCGTCCCGCGCCGCCGCGAATTCCTTGGCGACGAGATTCATGCCGTCATGCAGGCTGTTGACGATGCAGAAGTCGGCGGCGCGATACAGCTCCCAGACCGCATCCGGAGTCTGTTGGGTATCGACGAGAATGATGGGTTGCCAGCCGTCGGTGCGGAACTTTGCATTGATCCTTTCGAGCTCCGCCAGTGTCTGATCCTGCAGCGTCCGGTACGCTGGCAGCTTGCTGCGTGAAGGCGCGGCAATCTGCAGAAGTGTCACCTTGCCGCGCAGATGGGGGCGGGTATCGAGGAGAATCTCGATCGCATAGAACCGCTCGATGATGCCCTTGGTGAAATCCCAGCGCTCGACGCCCAAGCCGAGTGATACATCATCGCGAATACCGTAACGCCGCCGCACATCGATACGCGACAGGTTGACGGGCGGCAACCGATCGAGTTGCCGCGGTGGCCACTCGATTGAGATGGGGTAGGGCACAACCTGGCACACGTGTCCCTGCAGCGTCACGGTCATGTGCTCGTGATCGATCTGACACTCCACGAACCGGTCGACGGTGGCCAGGAAGTTCTGGCAATGATACCGGGTGTGGAAACCCAGAATGTCCGCGCTCAGAAGATGCAGCAACATCTCGTGCTTCCACGGGCAGACGCCGAATGTTTCGGCGTTGGGCCAGGGGATGTGCCAGAAAAGGATGATGGTTGCGTTTGGCTTGCGTTCCCGGATGAATCTCGGCAGTAATGCGAAGTGATAGTCCTGTATCAGTACTACAGGGTTGCTTTCGCGGGCCTCACGCGCCACGACCGCGGCAAACTTCTCGTTGACGGCGCGATAGGTTTTCCAGTCGCTTTCGCGGAAGGCTGGACGCACGTACGCGAGATGACACAGCGGCCAGAGTCCCTCGTTCGAGAATCCGTAGTAGTAGCCTTCCTCTTCCTCCTGCGTCAGCCAAACACGGCGCAGAACATATGACGGATCGCTGGGCGGCACGCGAATGCGGTCATGGATGTCCACGACCTGTCGGTCGGCTGTGCCGCTGCCGTGAGCGATCCACGTACCGGCGCAGGCGCGCACGATGGGCTCGAGCGCTGTGACCATTCCGCTCGCGGGGAATTGCACCAGGGGACGTCCGTCGTCGCCGGTGTTATGTATGTAGGGCTCCCGGTTCGACACCACGATCATCTGTGGCGAACGCAACTGGTCGCGCACCACCTGATGCAGCGCCTGTGCGGTCCAATTCTCGCGATAGTCGATTTCGAGCCGCTGGCTTTCCTCGATTTCCCGCATTACCTGCCGCACCTGTGAGAGCACAGGCATCGACAGGGAGGAGGAGTGCGCGTCGTCCAGGAAACGCCGGCTGCGGATGTCACCGATGAGGATCGTGGCCCAGCGCCTGAGCATGAACCAGGCGATCAGGACGACCAACAGGCCGAGGACGACAACCGAGACGGCCGTGAATGCGATCAGATAGCGCCTCGCCCGCGTTTGGCGCGAAGCTGCAAATCCCAGGTCGTGAGCCACAAAAACACTGAACGCACGCTTGTCAGGGCGCGCGATCTGAAAGCCCGCCACGTGCATGGCACCGGAAGGCAGGCGGATGATCTGGCTGGCGCCCGGATTCGGAGCTGCGCTCAGGGAGCAGGAGATCTCGTCCGGTGTGGGCGCCGTGCGATAAAACAGAGTCCCGTCCGCATCACACACCAGGACGGCCGAGATGCGCTTATCGGCGGCCACTCGTGACAGATACTTTCGGACTCCTGCCTTGTCGTGGTGGCTGACGAGGTCCGCCAGCCGCTCCTCCATGGAGCCCTCAATCAGACTCGCGCGCAGCTCGATATCGCCGCGAAACCATTCCGCCAGCATCTGATCGATATGGGGCATCGCGAAGTAGGCCACGACGGCCGACGCGAGCGCGAGCGGGAGTACGAAGCGAAGGATGATTGAGCGCAGCACCGCGTGACTCTACTCATGACGGGTAACAGTATCCATCACGCAGTGATAACGAATCGGTCTGAGCATGTGAGCTCAGCGCGAGCGCTGCGGTGGCTGGTCGGCAAATGCGACCGTAAAACGACTGCCGCGGCCGTCAGTTCCGGAGCTGACTTCAACTGTTGAGCTGTGCAGGCGGGCAATCTCCTCAACAATGGCCAGGCCCAGGCCACATCCGTCGCCGGACGAGCCCTCCACCCGGTAGAACCGTTCGAAGATCCTGACTCGCTCGTCTTCGGGTATTCCAGGGCCGTCATCCTGCACAGCCAGCTTCGGCTCCGGGGCCGCCTCCACAATCACTGAAACCCGCCCCGCGGCTGCGCAGTAACGCAGTGCGTTGTCGATCAGGTTGGAGAGCAATTCGCTCAGCAGCCTCTCGTCCCCCGTCACGGTGACCGGCCCGGTTGGCACAATCAGGCCGAAATCAATGTCCCGTTTCAGCGCTCGCGGGACCCACTCCTCTCCCACCCGCCGCGCGAGGGCCACCAGGTCTAACGGCTTGAGCTCGACCGCATGAATCGCCTCAGGGTCGGTTCGCGCCAGGGAGAGAAGCTGTTGGGTCATTCGTCCCGCCCGCTCCACCGACCGATGCAAAGCACGCAAAGCCTCGCGCTCAGTAGCGACATCCGGCGCCCGCTCGGCGCGCTCCACTTGGAGCATCACGGCCGCCAGCGGAGTCCTCAACTGATGTGCCGCGTCAGCCACGAAGCGTTTCTGCGCCCGGATGGCACTGCCCAGCCGAGCCAACAACTCGTTGATGCGCGCCGCAAGCACGCGCGCCTCGCGGGGCAACCCCGTTTGTGGAACCGGGGACAGGTTGTTCTGGTCACGGGACTCGATCTGCGAGGCGAGATCCGTCAGCGGCTTCAATCCGCGGGAGACACCGAGCCATGCCAACAGCGAGGCAATGGCAGCCAGCGCAACCTGCGGTGCCACCATGGCGAGCAGGATGTCGCCGGCGAGCGTGTTGCGCTTGATGAGGGTCTCGGCGATGGTCACAGTAACGGTGTCGTTGGTTTCGGGAGGCGCGATGCGCGTTGAAACCACACGCACACGTTGCCCATGCACCGTGGCATTCGCGAGATGAATGCCGTTGATGGGCAATGAATTGACGGCCGGCAGGTCGGCCTCGCCGGCGATGAGGCCGCGACGGTCCGAGGCGATCTCGAAATAGGTTCGGTCGACCTCGTCGAACTGAAAGATCTGCAGCGCATCCCGGGGGACTTCGAACTGGATCTGTCCCTGCTCGGAACGGACCGCCGTCGCGAGCGAGCGCGTATCGTCGATCAGCCACCGGTCATAGACGAGGTTGGCGAAGTGCAGGGCAGTCAGGTAGCAGGCGAGGGCGTCGAGCGCGAGGAGCAGAACCAACACGGGTCCGAGCCACGAAAGCAGCCCGACCCGCAGGCTGCGATCATTCACCGACAGTCGTCTCCAGCAGGTAGCCGAACCCGCGCAGCGTCCGGATCTTCAATCCGTACGGCCCGATCCGCCGCCTCAGTCGGTGTACGCAAATCTCGATCGCAGTGTCGGACGGCGGATTGCCGCCGCGGTTCAGCCGGTCCGCGATGGCTTCCTTGCTCACCACTCGCCCGAGGCGGGTAGCCAGTGTTTCGAGCAGTGCCATCTCGCTTGCCGGCAAGTCAACGCTGGTGCCGCCCAGGGAAACCCGCGGCTCGCCGGGAACGAGCACCAACGGGCCCACCCGGATTTCCGCTTCGCGATCAGAGCGGTGGCGGCGCAGAAGCGCGCGCACCCGAGCCTCCAGCTCCGGCATCTCAAACGGCTTCACCAGGTAATCGTCCGCCCCGGCATCGAGTCCCGAAACCCGATCCTCCAACGCATCGCGTGCAGTCACGATCAGGATGGGCAGCTCGGAGAGCTGGCGTCGCATGCTGCGCACCAGCGCGAGCCCGCTCATCCCGGGGACCATCAGGTCCACGATGGCGAGGTCATATTCCTTGGTCATGAGCGTGTTGAACGCCAGCCGGCCGTCCGCGTGCGCGTCAACTTCATAGCCCGACTGCAGCAGCAGGGCGGTGAGTGCTTCGCGCAGCTCGTGATCGTCTTCAACAATGAGCAGTCGCATGTGCAGATTGTACTGTGATTGCGGTGCCAATGAACGCCACTTCGGGCAAACTGCCGCCCGCCATGCGCTTACCCGATTTCCCACCGCTGTCCATCATAAAGAACCGGCTGGTCCCGGGGCAGTGGGATGTGCTCGCGTTTCTGCTGGTCATCGTATTTTTCATCTACCTCGCCGAAGCGGCCCATGGCCTCATACAGCCGTTGGCACGTCTCGAGGCCACACCGATCTCACTCGATCCGTGGGCCCTCGTCGGTTATTCCGCGCGCACCGGCCTGCGAATGCTCATCGCGATGGGGTGCTCGCTGGTTTTTACATTCACCTATGCAACGCTGGCCGCCAAAAGCCGGCGCGCCGAGATGGTCCTGGTACCGCTGCTCGACATTCTGCAGTCCGTGCCCATTCTCAGCTTTTCCATCCTGATCGTTTTTTTCCTGTCGCTGACGCCGGGCAGAGTGGCGGGCGCGGAGATGGCTTCCATCTTCCTGATCTTCACCAGCCAGGCGTGGAATATGGCGTTCAGCTTCTACCAGTCGCTGCGCAGTATCCCGGACGAGCTGCAGGAGGTTTCACGAAGCTTTCATCTGACCCCCTGGATGAAATTCTGGCGCCTCGAAGTGCCGTTCGCGATGCCGCCGCTCATCTGGAACATGATGATGTCCATGTCGGGCGGCTGGTTCTTCGTGGTCGTGTCCGAAGCCATCACCGTCGGCAACACGACCGTTACGCTGCCGGGTGTCGGCTCCTACATCGCCCTGGCCATCGAGCAGCGCAATGTGGGCGCAATCGGTTATGCGATTGCAGCCATGTTTGTGGTCATCCTCATCTATGACCAATTGTTGTTCCGTCCGTTGATCGCGAGCGCCGACTGGTTTCGCCTGGAGCAGGAAGCGGGGCTCACACCGTCGCGCTCCTGGGCCCTCATCATGATGCGCCGTTCGCGCCTCCTGGCCGTGATCACCAAGCTGTTCGCGCGGATTCTGAAAGCGGTGGGCGGTCGCTCCGGCCGTGTCGTGAGCGCGGTCCGCGCCCGGCGGCGGACGCCTGTTCAATCGAACAGTCGCTGGGGCGATGTGCTGTGGTACGCCCTGATTACGCTCGTTGCTGTCGGGGCGCTCTGGAAGACGGTGACCTTCGTTCTGAGTGGCGTCCCTGCTGGCGAGATCGGCCACGTCCTGGTGCTCGGCCTGATCACGTTGCTGCGAGTCGTGGTGCTCATCGCGATCGCGAGTGTGGTGTGGGTCCCCATCGGGGTGGCCATCGGCCTGCGGCCCAAGGTCGCGCGGATTGCCCAGCCGGTGGCGCAGTTCCTGGCCGCGTTTCCGGCGATTCTGTTCTTTCCGGTGGTGGTGTCCGGCATTGTCCTGTGGCGGCTGAATCCCAACATCTGGTTGAGCCCTCTGATGATCCTGGGCACCCAGTGGTACATTCTTTTCAACGTCATCGTCGGTGCGACCGCGTTGCCCGCCGAGCTGCGCTACGTGGGCCAGAACCTGCAAGTGGGTGGCTGGCTTTGGTGGCGGCGGATCGGCCTCCCCGCCGTGTTCCCTTACTACCTGACTGGAGCCATCACAGCGTCAGGTGGTTCATGGAACGCGAGCATCGCTGCGGAGGTCGCAGTCTGGGGGCACGAGAAGCTGACGGCGACGGGTCTCGGTTCCTACATTGCCGCAGCGACGGACGGCGGAGATTTTCAGCGCGTGGCGCTCGGCACGGTGACCATGAGTCTGTTCGTCGTGCTCATTAATCGATTTTTCTGGCGGCCGTTGTACACGCGGGCCGAGCGCAAGTTCCGCATGAACTGATACGGAGCCTTGTTTTATTGGCGCGGCACCGGCCGCGCGGAGCCCCGGTCCTTTTCCGCCGCCTCTTGTTTATTGACGCGGCATTGACCGCGCGGAGCCGAGGTCCTTTTCCGCCGCCAAAAAGCGTGGTTTTTGGCGGCTACGTTTGGGAGAGTTGTCGTAATGAATGCTGTACCACTGCTCGATGTACAGAACGTCTCCCAGGCTTTCAGCAAGCCCGATGGAGATCAGCTCGTCGTCCTGGAAGGCGTGAACGTCACCCTGCGCGAAGGTGAGATCGTCGGATTGTTGGGGCGGTCGGGTTCGGGGAAGTCCACGCTCCTGCGAGTGATCGCGGGCCTGAATCTTCCCACCGTCGGAGAGGTGCGCTACCTCGGCCACTCAGTCGAGGGTCCGGCCGATGGTATCGCCATGGTATTTCAGGGCTTCGCATTGTTTCCCTGGCTGACCGTCCTCGAGAACGTGCAGTTGGGTCTCGAGGCGTTGGGCATGCCCGCTGTCGAGAGCCGCCAGCGCTCGCTGCAGGCCATCGACCTGATCGGCCTGGACGGTTTTGAGTCTGCTTATCCGCGTGAGCTGTCGGGCGGTATGCGACAGCGTGTGGGCTTTGCGCGCGCGCTCGTCGTTCATCCGAACATCCTGTTGATGGATGAACCCTTCTCAGCGCTCGATGTGTTGACGGCCGAGACGCTGCGCAGCGATTTTCTCGATTTGTGGTGTGAAGGGCAGTTGCCGATCAAGGCGGTGCTGCTGGTCACTCACAACATTGATGAGGCAGTGCAGATGTGCGATCGGCTGCTCATCTTCTCAACGCATCCGGGGCGGGTGGTGAGCGAGATTCCGATTAGCATGCCACGGCCACGGAATGCGTTGGATCCGCGGTACATCGCTCTCGTTGATCGCGTGTACGCGGAGATGACTACGCGCCGCGGTGGTGAGCAGCGCCCTGGCGGGCGCGTCGAGCGATTTCCGGGTACAGGCATCGGCACTATCCTGACACATGTTTCCTCCAACCTGCTGGCAGGTCTGATGGAGGCTGTCGCCGACGATCCTTACAAGGGTAAGGCCGACTTGCCCGACATCGCCGAAACGTTGCAGATGGAGGCGGGCGATTTGCTGCCCGTCGCCGAGGCGCTGCAGATGCTCCGCTTCGCGGAAATCGAGCGTGGTGACATTCGATTGACGGAGGCGGGGGCACAGTTTGTTCGTGAGGAGACTGACGAACGGAAACGGCTGTTCTCGCGCCATCTGCTGACATATGTGCCGCTGGCTGCGCACATTCGGCGTGTGCTCGACGAGCGCAAGGGCAAGTCAGCTCCCAAGCGCCGCTTTGCGGACGAGCTCGAGGATTACATGGCTGAGGAGGCCGCCGAGGAGACCCTCCGCACTGTGATCAGTTGGGGGAGGTACGCTGAGGCGTTCGCCTATGACGACAACCAACAGGCGTTTAGTCTCGACAACCCGGCGTAAGGGTTTCGTTTACGCCAAAGCGGGAATTCGGTTTCCGCCGCGTCGTCACGCGATCCGGTAAGCGCAGCCGGCCACGCCGTCGCTTACGCGCACGCGGCCGGCTGCGCTCACCGAATCGTGTGCCGCCGTTAATCAACATATCGCGACTGATGGTTTCTGGAGGACGCATGTATCTAGCGTCCGGGCCTGACGTGTCAAACGGACGGTGCTGTCAACCACAGGTCCGCGTCAATCTGAGGCGCACGCCGCTTTGGAACATCTCCCTTTTTGCCCAAAGTCGTGACATTGGTGGACTATTCCAGCGTGATTTAGCTGTTCAAAGTCTGCTGCCAGGAAGTTGGAAAGCTCAGTAGAACGAAGGGTTCGCAGATGAATCGATGGCCGCGGAATAAAAACTTGGCTGGTCAGTCAATCTATCGGGTGTATGGCCACCTGTTCCTGACTGCTTCCACTTTTGTGACGATTTTTACATTTAGTTGGGTAATCTCCTTGTTGGTGGATTACTTGATATCCATCCATAAGGTGCAATCTGCGATTTCAACGACGGTCGACAAATTGGAGGTGGGATTGTTTTATTGGGATTTTGTTTGGTGCGGATTGTTGATATCGCGTGATATGATTAGAGCGTTACTGAAAGACGGAAGAGGGCAGATAAATGTCGAAGAAGACGTTTGAATATGCAATTTCGGAGATCGCGGAAGGATTTCGCGAAGGGCTCCGCTTTATGTGTGCATTCACGGCCGCCCCATTTGTGGTCTGGATGGAATTTGTTACCAATACGGGCCGATGGGCGCCCCCGCAAGATGACGCACGCGGGGATTCGGGCGACGATCGAACGGGTGCGTAGCACGCGATTCCGGTCGTGTTGTTGTGCGTGCGATGCGGCGGCGGCACTGGACGCATGAGATCACGTCAGGTTCACTAGGCGTAGTCGGACGTATGTGATGTTGAGATCACGGATTGTGATACCAACACCCCTCAATGCACGAGATCCGAAGTGCGCCAACCCCCACCCAGCGCCTTCAACAATCCGACGCTGGCAGTGAGGCGACGATTAGCCAAGTCACGCACGGCACGCTCGGCCGTCAGTGCTGACTGCTGTGCCACCACCACATTCAAGTAATCAACCGTACCCGCCTGATACTGGTTCTGCGTGATCTCCAGAGTCTGCTCGGCTGCCTTCGCGGCATTCATCTCGGCTTGGGACTCCTGCGAGAGCAACTGGAGAGTCGCGAGGTTGTCTTCAACGTCCTGGAAGGCCGTGAGGACGGTTTCCCGATAGTGGCTACGTTGAAATCGTAGGCGGCGATATTTTGTTTCACCTGGGCGTGGATGGCGCCGGCGTCGAATATCGTTTGGGCCAGGTTGGGGCCCAGCGACCAGAAGCGGTTAGGAACGCGGAACAAGGTGGAGAACTCGTTGGACTCGTAGCAGCCTGTGCCCGTGAGGCTCAGGTCGGGGAAGTAGGCTGCGCGGGCTACGCCGATTTGGGCGTTTGCGGCCGCGGCGCGGCGCTCTGCGGCGGCGATGTCGGGGCGGCGCTCGAGTAGGGTTGCCGGGACGAGTGCCGGGGTTTCAGGGACATCCGGCAGCGTGTTGGTACGGGCAATCGTCAGCTCGGACGGGGGGCGGCCGATAAGGACTGCAATTGCATGTTCGAGCGTGTGACGAGTGACTGCGAGGTCGAAGGCGGCGGCGCGCGCCGACTCCAGCTGACCTTGGGCCTGTGTGACATCAGTGCGTTGAGCAACGCCCGCGTCATAGCGATTCTGAGTGATCGTGAGCGCGCGCGCGTATGACACGATGGAGTGCTCGTAAAGGTCGAGGTCCGTGTCAGTGGCGCGTAGCTGCAGGTAACTTTGCACCAGCATCGCCTGCGCCGACAGCAATGCGTTCGCGAGGTCGCCTTCACTGGCGATGGCGGCCGCTTTGTCTGACTCGACTGTGCGGCGGATTCGCCCCCAGACATCGAGCTCCCACGCGGCTGACAGGCTGACCCGGTCGCTCGTGCGCGTTTGAGCGGGTGTGGTCGCCTGATTCGTACCGGTGCCCGTAGTGGCGCCCGAGACTTCCGCCGTGAGCGCGTTTTGGCTACGCGTGCTGGAGACATTTGCTGTGATTTGCGGGAAAAACTGCGAGCGTGCGCCGCTCACCAGGGAAAGCGCCTGCCGATACTGTGCCTCCGCCGCAATTACATTCTGATTGGACACCTTCACCTGCTCAACGAGCTTGTCCAACAGCGGATCATTGTGCTCGCGCCCGGGTAAAGCGTTTGAACCGGGATCGTCGGGTAGTCCACCTCGGGCAATGCCGAGACGGACAGGATGTGATACCCGATCAACCCGGACAGCAGAATCGACACCAAGACCAGCCACGTGGCCACGGGCCGCTCAATGAAGAGCGCGGA
>JAXDQF010000285.1:0-4532 GCA_034668025.1 Gammaproteobacteria bacterium
TTCGTCCCCGTGTCCAAAGTTGTCATGGCTGTATTTGTTTTCCTGTTTGGTCTGATCTGCCGCCTGTTAGTGCCGACGCCTAGCGAGCCCCTTCCGTCATTAACGTGAACCAGCGACGCCAGAAAAGCCATTGGCCGTCGTCTTTTTGCGGCGGCGAGAAGATGATGCCGGGCCCCGGCCAACCTTTCGGCTTCGTTGTTTCGCCCTGGGCGAAGTAGCGCAGCGGTTGCTGCCGACCGAGTTCCCCACGCGCTGAACGCTGCAGCGACAAATTCGCCTCGTAGTCGTCGGCCACAAACGCTTGCTGAGCCGAAAGCGATTGACGTACAACTTCCCGGACTGCCTCGGGCGCGTCGCGGTCGATGAAGTTCTGTAGAAACATCACGAATGTGTCCGGGCCTTTGGGCTCGACCTGCCAAAGGGCGCTGCCGGTGGTCGTTGTGCCGTCGGGGAGAGGGTACACATAAGGGCCCCATATGACCGTCTGCGGAAAGACCGAAGAGGCGAACAGACGACCCTCGAAAGCCAGGAAATCATCGGCATTTTCATCAAAGACGGCTGTAGGGAAACCGGGCGGGAAAGCGAACGTGGCGTTGCCCTCGGCGTTGCCAACGATCACGTGATTCCAGCTCCTGAATGTCGACCGACTACCTCCCGTGCCCGGCAAATCCGCGAGCAGACCAACCTCGTGCAGCGAGCGGTGCAGAGTCAAGGGGTGGTAGTTGTCACCCGCGCCCTGGTCCATGAATGTCTTCCAGTTCCCATTTACATGGAATCGCATCGGCGGACCGAGAGGGACTCTGTTCTCGTGGCTGGCGCGGTCGATGTACCACCCCGCGGATCCCAACCAGTCGTCCAACGACCGGCCGGACGTATCGAAAGTGGCAAACACGATCCCGGCACGCACCTCCACCCGGGCCCGCCGCAGGCCGTACTTTGACTTGTCCCAGTCGCCGTACATTTCCTTCTCGAGCGGCGCCCCCAGGAGATTGCCCGAGCCGTCGAACGCCCAACCATGGTAAGGGCACTTGAACGAGGCCGCATTGCCTTCCTCAGCCGCGCACAATTCAAAGCCCCGATGGGCGCAAACGTTGAGCAGGACCGAAACATCACCGCCGAATGTACGAGTGACGATCACCCGATCCTCGCCGATATGACGCACAACAAAATCGCCGACGTTGGTGAGCTCACTAACATGAGCCACCCCCACCCACGCCCGGGCAAAAATGTGCTGCAACTCCAGCCGGTAGAGCTCCGGATCCGACAGTACCCGCATCGCCACTTCCCGGCGGTCCAGGTCGATCAGATCCAGCAGCGTCGTTCCGTCCCGTAACATCGGCCCGGTCCCCCGCGCCAGCGAATCACGTTTCAACGGCATCATCACTCGCTCCTTAGTCGCGCTCCGAGTTGTCGAAGCAACTTCATTAAAACATCGAGCTCGCTCCGGTCACTCTTGGCTTCTCGCAATAAAAACCGACAGCACTCGACAAGTCAACACAAATTGCCCGAACGGACGGTCAATTTATTCGCGCCGCCTTCACATTATCTTGGCGCTCGGACGTTCCTGGAACCGCCTATACCAGGCGCGCAAACGCGGACAACGCTCGGGAAGAACGTAGCCGAATCCGAGAGAGACGGTGTCAATCAGCGCAAAGAGCGTGCAATCGGCCACCGTGGGACGCGGGCCCGCCAGGAAGCTCCGGTCGCCGATGCGCTCCTCCAGCTGGTCAAAAAGCTGATCGACCAGCGGCTGCAATGCTTCGCCGACTTGCCGGTGCTGGACCAGCTCAGGATGAAACTGGCGTGCTGCTGGATGCGTGTGCATGAGCATTTGCGCCAACACCGTGAAGATCTCGCTGGCAATCCGATCTGTGGCGCGAGTCTGCGCACGTTGCTCCGGCGTCTCGCCGAGCATCGGCGGGCTCGGATAGATTTCTTCCAGATACTCCATGATCGCGGCAGATTCCGGCAGGAATGCGCCGTCGTCCAATTCGAGGACCGGGATCTTTCCCGACGGGTTTTTATTCAGGAAGGCCGCAGATCTGTTCTCCCTGCCGTGAAGATCTACCTCGACCCGCTCCAGCTCAACTCCCTTCTCCGCAAGATAGATCTTCACGCGGCGCGGGTAAGGGGCCATCTTGGCTTCGTATAAACGCATTGCACGTCTCCCGTCTTGATAGACATTTTCATCCTGGCCCTCCATGTGCTTGATAACTCAAATCTTCGGAACACTCAAACACATGAAACGCCGAACTTAGCACGGTGTACCCTCCCTCGCGGATCCCGTAAACTGACCGAAATGCACAACTGTTTTCTGCGTACGTTGAACACGCCGGGGCGCAGAACTGATGCGGCGTCCGTAAAAGTTGCGAGGGGACTATGGACGATCTCAATGACCTGTTCCTCTTTTCAAAGGTTGTAGAACACAACGGATTCAGCGGCGCGGCGCACGCCCTCGGCATGGTGCCGTCCCGAATTTCCCGGCGCATCGCACAATTGGAAGCGCGATTGGGTGTTCGGTTGGTTCAACGCTCAACGCGCTCCTTCACGGTTACAGAGCTTGGCAAGGAATTTAACAAGCACTGCCTCAAAATGGCGGCAGGAGCAACTGCCGCACTCGAGGAAGTGGCACGCGCCCGCGAAACGCCATCCGGCCTGATCCGCATCAGCTGTCCCTCAATGCTCGTCCAGTTGGTGATCGGGCCGTTGCTTCCTCAGTTCCTGGAGAAGAATCCAGATGTTCGCATTGCGATCGAAACGACGAACAGGAAGGTGAGCATGGAGGAGAACTTCGACTTGTCGATCCGTCTGCGACAACTTCCTTGCGAAGATTCAGGGGTGATCGTGAGATCTCTGGGAATCGTGCAAAAGGTCCTCGTCGCCAGTAAAACCTTACTGGATGGTCGTGGACGACCGACCACACCAGACGAGCTGACGCAGCTACCCAGCATCAGTTCTCTCTCGCCGCCAGGGCCCCATGTGTGGAGCGTTGTAAGTCCGGAAGGCTGCGAATTGCAAATTCGGCACGATCCGGTCCTGATCGTCAGCGATTTGCTTCTCGTCCGGCAAGCGGCCGTACGAGGTGTCGGGGTTGCGCAGCTGCCTCTGTCGATGTGTCTTGCTGATATCCAACAGGGAAGCCTCGAGCTCGTTCTTCCCGGTTTCCTGGCGCCGCTGTTCGAGATTCAAGGTGTGTTTCCTTCGCGCCGGGGGATGCTTCCTGCTGTCCGGTTGCTCATAGATTTCTTGACCTCTCATTGCACTGGCGACGTCGAACCATCGAAAATCAAGCAACACATAGGCCAGGGGCGTCGTGAGAACGCGCATTTTTGGACCACTTGCAAATCGGTAGAACAGCTGGTCGCTGACGCGCTCCGGCCGACGCGCTCCGACTGAACGCTGCAGGCAGCCGCTCTACCACCCCTCTGCAATCAACTCCTGCACCCTCGCCTGGCTGGTATTTTTGCGCAAGAAATATTTCGTATAGCCCTTATGCACTTCGCTGCTGCGCACGTCATGCTGACATTTGAGCGACGTTTACCTTCCACGCCGGAGACGCGTAAATAGACGACAATGCAAAACTGTTTTCTAAACCCCATAACTACAATTGGTACATACTTGGTTGGCGACATCACGCGTGTTGCTCGAGTGCCTCGGAAGGACAAAGTTATTAGGGCGCGTCCGGCGAAGAGGTGACGAACATCACGCGCGAGTCGCCAGCTTCAGAACAAACTCCTATATTGAGCACACAGCAACCAACACGATGGTGAGTTTGAGCGGTGCGTTTGATCCTCGGCGAAGAGATTTCGCGGCGCAGGAATTTGTTGAAGCAGATATTCGGCGATTCTGAAACACTGGATCGGGAAGCGGTCTCCTAAAGGGCCTTGGCAATACTACTGAGTGACGAGCATGTCATCTGATATCACAAACGTCGAGGTTCTGGTCATTGGAGGCGGGCCGGTCGGACTCGTTTCCGCCATCCAGCTCGGCCGCGCCGGAATCAAGACGCTCCTACTAGAGCGACGCGCGACCTTCTCCGTCCATGCCAAGGCCGGCGGGATTCATGCGCGTACGATGGAAATATATCGACAACTGGGCTTAGCGAGCATCGTGCGCAAGAATAGCGCGGACTGGAATGGCATCTTCACGGTCGGCTGGATGACGCGCTTGACCGGCATCGAGCTTGGCAAAATCACGTTGGGCGCATCCCAGGCTGATTTGGATCTATTCCACAGTTGGTCGCCCGAAACAATGGCTTTTTGCAGCCAGGACGTCTACGAACCGCTCTTCGCAGAGGCGATCAAAAAGTACCCGTCTGTCGAACTTCGCTTGGCCTCGGAGGCTTCCACAATCAACCAGGACAAGGATGGTGTGTCGGTCGGTTACACATCACCTGAACACGGCAAGGGGACGGTGCGCGCCCAATATGTTATCGGGGCAGACGGTATCCGCAGTCCCACACGCCATCGCCTGGGAATCGGCGAGGACGCACTTCCCTCATTCGGAAACTCCATCAATGTTGTGTTCGAAGC
>JAXDQF010000286.1:0-5848 GCA_034668025.1 Gammaproteobacteria bacterium
TGGCGGCGCTGCTGCTTTCGTGGCGCGCCTGCGCGTTGCCGTCCGACCTGAGAATCACGCAGTTCTATCACTCTGACTGGACCGCCAAAGAAGCCGCGCCCACAGGTATACAGGACCTTGTTCAGACGAAAGACGGCTATCTGTGGATAGCCAGCCAAGCGGGACTGTTGCGATTCGACGGGGTTCGCTTCGAGCGCATCGACGCCATTAGTGGGCAGCGATTGCCCTCCAGCGCCCTGTACTCGCTCTGGGCGTCGCCGTCGGGCGGCCTTTGGGTCGGCTACGCGTTTGGTGGTGCGAGCTTCATCAGCAACGGCAGAATCACAAATTATGGTGAGCGGGAGGGCCTCCCGGTCGGGAGCGTTCGCGGTTTCGCGCAGGACAAGTCCGGCGCCGTATGGGTGGCGACCACGCGCGGTGTCAGGCGCTTCGATGGCTCACAATGGGTCGACGTAGGAGCCGCATTTGGTCTGCCCAAGACATACATGAGTGCGCTCAGCTTCGATCGAAGTGGAACACTGTGGATCGCCGTCGACAATTCGATCATGTTTCTACACCCTGGGCAACGCGCCCTCGCAACCACAGACATCCGCCTCGACGGCGAGAGCGGGTTCATTGAAGGCCCTGACGGGACCCTGTGGCTGTCCGATGTGACGCAGGGCGTTCGTGCCTTGTATGTACCAACTGACCCAACGAACGGGAGCAAAGACTGGATTCGACTCGAAGACCCGCGAACAGGGCCGACATACTTGAGTTTCATCGACCGTGAAGGCGCACTCTGGATATCAACGCCAAACGGCGTTCGTCGTCTGAGAGATGCGGCAGGCACACTGCACCATGGGTTGGCAGAGGGGGTTCGGGCGGACGTCTTTTGGGTCACCGATGGCCTTACAGGACCAACATCAAAAGGATTCTCGGGCCTTGAAGATCGGGAGGGGAACGTCTGGATCGGAACCGCCGGAGGATTGGACAGGTTTCGCGAGTCGCGCCTTACCAGCGTCGACCTTGCTGCTGATGCGACTGGTTTCGCGCTGGCGGCCGGCGACGATGGTGCCGTGCTGGTCGGCGAATATTCGAAGAATGGTGCTTTCAAGGTCACGAAAGGGTCAACCGTCGAGACGGTGCCCGGCCCGCGTGAGATCAGCTGCGCCTATCGCGATCCTGACGGCATAATCTGGCTCGGCGGCCCGAAGAAGATCTGGCACTCCGCAGGGCAGCAATGGGTCCCGATCGATCTGCCCGTCGACAATCCAGTCAGGCAAAGCTACACGGGAGTTCAGGCCATCGCCAAGGATCGGTCAGGCGCGCTGTGGGTCTCGATCGTCCGCGCCGGCGTGTTTCGCCTGGCCGATGGCAAGTGGAACCGCTACGGAGAACCTGCGGTAAGCCTCACAACCGGCAACGCTGGTCGCGTCTGGTTGGGGTATCCGAACAGTCAGGTTCAAGTCGTAGATAAGGAGACGGTACAACGCCTTTCCGTTGCCGACGGCCTCGACGTTGGAACTGTGCTCTCGATTGCCGCGCGACGCCGTCACGTCTGGGTTGGCGGAGAGCATGGTCTCGCGCGTTTCGATGGCCGTCGATTCCATGCGGTCAGGCGCCAAGGCAGCACATCACTGCCGAGCGTGTCCGGAATTGTCGAGACCGCGGAGGGCGATCTTTGGCTCAATACGAGCGAAGGCGCGATGCAGGTGCCGGCAGATGAGGTGCGTCGGGTCGTAAGCAATCCACTCTACGCGGCTCGATACACTCTACTTGATTTTCTCGATGGCATGCCGGGTACGCCGGTAGCCGTTCGACCGCTGCCTACCATGACAGAGGGCACCGATGGCCGCCTGTGGTTCGCTAAGAGCAACGGGATCGCATGGACTGATCCGAGGCACGTGCTGCGGAACGCGCTTGCGCCGCCGGTCGGTGTGCAATCCATTATCGCGGACGGTGTTCGCCACGAACCATCGGCGGGCCTGAAGCTGCCGATCAGGACGCGCAACTTACAAATCAGCTACACGGCACTCAGCTTGTCGATTCCGGAGCGGGTCAGATTTCGGTACCAGCTGGGAATGAAGCAGCCGTGGCAGGACGTAGGTCCTCGACGAGACGCGTACTTTACCGATCTTGCCCCCGGACATTACAGATTTCGCGTAATCGCCTCGAATAGCGACGGTGTCTGGAACGAAACGGGAGCGGGTGTCTATTTCGACATACCCCCGGCGTTTGTTCAAACGAAATGGTTCCTGGCGATCTGTGTGGCCGCCGGAATGTTGGTGCTGTGGTTACTCTGGACCCTAAGGCTGCGACAGATCCAGGCGAGACTGCGCGACAGGCTCGAGGCGCGATTGTTCGAGCGCGAGCGCATCGCGCAGGATTTGCATGACACGCTGCTGCAGGGCCTGCTCAGTGCCTCTTTGCAACTGGCGGTCGCGAACAGCCAGATCTCAGCCGGTGCACCGGCAAAGCCCCTCGTGGAGCGGGTCTTCCAGCTCCTGCGACAGATGATCGATGAAGGTCGTAACGCCGTTCGCGGCCTGCGAACCGGCCACTCTGACCCCGATGACCTCGAGCGCGCGTTTGCGCAGATCCCCCAGGATCTGGCGGCCGATGGGAAGATCAAGTATCAGTTCATCGTGGAAGGCGCGCCCCGATCGTTACGGCCCTTGATCCGCGACGAAGTGTATCGCATCGGCCGAGAGGCGCTCGCCAATGCGTTCCGGCACTCGCATGCCTCGGTCATCGAGACGGTGCTCGACTATGCCCAGGACCGCTTCCGTATCGTCGTCCGCGATAACGGTCGGGGAATCGAGCCGGAGGTTCTGCGCTGCGGCCGGGCCGGTCACCGGGGATTGTCCGGGATGCGCGAACGTTCCGAGAAGATCGGCGCCCGGCTCAAAGTCCTGAGTGCCGTCGGGGCGGGAACTGAGATTGACTTGACGGTCCCGGCGGGCGCAGCCTTCCAACACGCCGCCAGCGGCGGCTCGATGGACTGGCTGGCCCGATTCTATTCGCGCAGCGAGAAACCATGACTGACCTGACCCGCATCCGCATTCTGTGCGTGGACGACCATCCCCTGTTCCGCGAAGGCATTGCAACCGTCATCGCTCATCAGAAAGACATGCAGCTCGTGGCGATGGCGGCTACTGCGCAGGAAGCCATCGAACAATTCACGCAACTGCAGCCTGATGTCACGCTGATGGATCTGAGACTTCCCGATATGAGCGGGATCAGCGCCATCGCCTCGATTCGAACGGACTTCCCTGAAGCCCGGATCATCATGCTCACGACATTCGAAGGGGACGTCGAGATTCAACGCGCGCTCCTGGCCGGGGCTCGCGGCTATTTGTTGAAGAGCACGCCGCTCGAGGAGCTCGTCGAGGTGATCCGCAAGGTTCACTCGGGACGCAAACACCTGCCGAATGCGGTGGCGCAGACTCTGGCCGAGCATTTCAGCAGTGACTCACTGACCGAGCGCGAGGTCGAGGTCCTGCTGCGGATTGCCCAGGGCAACCGAAATCGGGACATTGGCGAGTGCCTTTCGATCTCGGAAGAGACGGTGAAGGTTCACATCAAACACATCATGGACAAGCTCGGCGCGAAAGATCGAACACAAGCGGTCGCCATCGGCATTCGCCGCGGCGTCATCCATATCTAGACCGCCCCAACCACGATGCGAACATCCCTTGATAGTGGTATCGAGGGATACCTTGCGGGTGGGTCTTCCGGCAGCGGCGCGCCCTGTACGCTCCAACCTGGGCATTGGTGAATCAGCACGGAGCACGTCACCTGCAACGAGCATTTACGAGCTTCCCGTCGGGCTGGGCCGGCACGGCGTTACTCGTATTGCGCGTCGTAGTCGGAGCCTCGGCGACTCTCCAGGCGGTCTTGCTCATTGCCGACGCTCACACCGTACGCGTGGCCACGCTCGCCGCCATCTCGATGGCGATCGCTGGCCTGGCGCTGTTGGTCGGATTCCTGACACCGATTGCGAGCGTATTGGTCTTCCTGGGAGGCGTAGCGATCATGCTTACGTGCACTCCTCACGTACCGCTGCTGCTGTTTTATTCGAGGACCGCCGCTTTCCAATTCGTGGTGATGTCGGCGGTGCTCGTTATCCTCGGACCCGGTGCAATTTCACTGGATGCGCGCCTGTTTGGCCGCAGGAAAGTCGCAATCCGCCAACCGCCGCGCTCGAATGATTTCTGAGCGAAAACCCGGCCCGAACGCATCCCAGACAATCCAGCACCGCAGCAGTCCGCCCCAAAAGCGGTAGCGAAGGCTACCGGGATGTCGTGATGCGAATTGTGGGCATCGCCGGTAACTTCTTCCGAGTACCGACGTGAAAGCCTTCAAACCCGATAGGTTCTTCAGGTAGAAACAGATGCGCCACTTGCTTACCAAGGTGCTGGTCGTTCTGGAGTGTTTGCTCGCCGGCTCCGCGGCCCACGCAGAGGGGGATGCGGTCGCCGGTAAGACCGTGTTTGAAACTCAGTGTGCGAGCTGTCATACGACCGTGGTCGGGAAGGATGGCTTCGGCCCTTCATTGGCTGGTCTCCTGGGCCGTCGATCCGGCAGCCTGGCTGGCTACAAGTACTCGACTGCCATGGCCAACGCCGGACTTACTTGGGACGGGCCCACTCTCGAGTCATTCCTTACATCCTCCACCGCACGGGTACCTGGGACGCCAATGGCCGTGACGATCACGGACCCGACCGCGCGCGCAAACGTAATCGCCTTTTTGTCTACGCTAGAAGGCGGCCCTTCCTCCCCTCCCGCGTCTGCCGCGCAGTTATCCAAGGCCCCGCTCGGAGCAGGCCCGACCAACAGTGAGCTGCTGCAAGCGGCGACAGACCGGCAAAACTGGCTCTACGCAAGCAAGGATTTTGCGGGTCAACGATACGTTGCATCGAAGCAAATCACGACCGGAAACGTGGCGCGCTTGCGTCCAGTGTGCATCTATCGCTCCGACAACATAGGCGCAACCCAGACCAACCCCTTGGTTTACAAGGGCACGATGTACTTGACCATCAACGAGATGACGGTCGCGATCGATGCGGCGAGCTGCGTACAACGCTGGTCGTATAACTGGATCTTGAAGGACGGTGCGCTATCCAAGGTGAGTCGCGGCGTGGCTCTCAAGGATGGTCGGCTGATTCGTGGCACGCCCGACGGCTACCTCATCGCGCTCAACATGAAAGACGGATCGCTTCTCTGGAGCCGGAAGATTGCGGACGCGAAGTCGGGGCAGTACCTCAGCATGCCGCCGCTGATCTTCGAGGACGAGATTGTCTACGGTCCCGCCGGCGCGGACTGGGGCGCGAAAAACTGGATAGGTGCGTTCAGTCTCAATTCGGGCGAGCCTCTGTGGCGCTTCAATCTGGTTCCGGACGCCGACGAACCCGGCGCCGAGTCCTGGAAGGACCCCAAGTCGCTCGAGCACGGCGGCGGGAGTCTGTGGACGCCTTTGTCCCTGGATGCGGCCAAAGGCGTGTTGTATGTGCCGGTCGGAAATCCATCGCCGGACTTCTTCGCGGCGGCACGCCCCGGGGATAACCTCTATACCAACTCCGCGGTAGCGCTTGATGTCCGCAGCGGGAAGCTGCTTTGGTTCCATCAATTCGGACCTGCCGACGTGCACGACCGCGATCTGAGCCAGGTGAGTCCCCTGTTCAACGTCCGGATGAAGGGGACATTACGCAATCTGATGGCCATCAGCGGCAAGGACGGTCTGCTACGCGTACTCGATCGTGATAGCCATGAGCAGCTCTACGAGCTGCCGATCACAGACCGCACCAACTGGGATGCCGCACCCACGATCCAAGGTGTGCACTCCTGTCCCGGGCTGCTGGGTGGCTTG
>JAXDQF010000287.1:0-20094 GCA_034668025.1 Gammaproteobacteria bacterium
CCGCCATCATCAACACGATCGTCAGCGCGCCGGACAGATACCAGCCCGGCCAACGGTACCAACCGAAATACAAGCATCCCAGCGCGAGCACGAACAAACAGGTGCTGCCGAAAACATGCAGTCCGAACGCTTTGAACCTGAACTTCATGAGCGACCCATGTGCGGAAAATCCCGGGCACATTTTCCTGAAACGCTCGCCTGCAGCGAAGACGTAGAGCGCATTTCGCGACGAATTTTGTGCGTGCGGTCACATTCCGGGCACGGGCATTCCCAATGCCTGCGCAGCAAACGCCCATTGATCCGCGAAGTCCTCAATCTGCATCCACACAGGCTTGCCGGCGCCGTGGCCCGCACGCGTCTCGACCCGGATCAGGATGGGATTTGGACAGGCCTGGGCAGCCTGCAATGCTGCAGTGAATTTAAAGCTGTGCCACGGCACGACGCGATCGTCGTGATCGGCGGTGGTTACCAGCGTTGGCGGGTAACACGTCGCCTTCTTCACGTTGTGATACGGCGAGTACGAATACAGCGCCTTGAATTGCTGGGCGTCCTCGCTCAGCCCGTAGTCGGATGACCACTGGCGGGCATTGGCGCTGGCGGTGTGATAGCGAAGCATATCCAACACTCCGACTGCCGGAAGCGCCACGCCAAACAGATCCGGACGCTGCGTCAAGGCGGCACCGACCAACAATCCGCCATTGCTGCGCCCGTGGATGCCGAGACGGGCACTGCGCGTGTAGCGCTCCCGGATCAGGTATTCCGCGGCACCGATGAAGTCGTTAAATACGTTCTGCTTGTTGGCGAGCGTACCGGCCTTGTGCCAGTTTTCCCCGTATTCGCCACCGCCGCGCAGATTGGCTTCTGCGTACACGCCACCCATTTCGAGCCATGCCAACACGGATGCCCGGAACATGGGAGTCAGCGAGACATTGAATCCACCGTAGCCGTACAACAGAACAGGGTTGTTACCGTCTTTGACCATGTCACGCCGATGTGTAATGAACATCGGGATGCGCGTGCCATCCTTGGAGTTGTAGAACACCTGCTCGGTAACGTACTGATCAGTGGTCGCGTCTATCTTGGGCTTGCGCCATGAGGTCGATGTGTTGGTCCGGACGTCGTATCGGTAGACCTGGGCCGGAGTGAGATAGTCCGTGTATGAATAGAAAGTCTCGAAGTCGGTGACCTCGCCCGAGAAACCGCTGACGTCGCCGAGTCCCGGCAGAGCCACTTCACCGAGCGGTTTACCCTCGCCATCGTAAATCCGCACGACGCTGTGAGCATCCTGCACATACTTCGCGATGAGCTTGCCGCCCACCAGTTCGGCCGAGTCGAGCGCGGTGTTTTGTTCGGGCAGAACCGTCGGCCAAAGAGTCGACGCGGACTGCCGGGCATCCACGACAATGATCCGGCGTTGAGGTGCATTCTTCGTTGTCAGGAAATACAGCTTGTCATCCTGTGAGCCGATGAAGTCGTACAGCGCGTCCCAGGCATAAAACAACGGCTTCGCCGTCGCGGCGGGCTTGCGCAGATCGAGAACGCTCACGGCGTTTTTCTCGTACCCGTCGAACTGGGTGATGATCAGATAGCGGCCGTCGTACGTAACGCGCCCTACCGGTATCCGCGTCGGATGATCAGTGACCTCGTAGATGAGTTTGTCCTGATCCTGCGATTCGCCAAACGGGTGGAAGTAGATTGCCGGCCGACCCGCATCGTTGCCCTTGCCATTCGGCAGGACCGGGTAACGGTCGTAGTAGACACCCGAGCCGTCGTGCGCCCAGGAAACACCAAAGAACTTTGTGAATCGCAGCGTGTCAGGAAGATCCTGGCCGTCGGATACGCGCCGGAATTTCCAGGTCTGCCAATCGGTACCGCCATCGGAGAGCGCATACGCGACCACAGTGCCCTGCTGGTTGGGGGTGAATTCGGATAGAGAAACGGTCGCGTCGTCGCGCACGACGTTCGGATCGAACAACACGCGCCCCGGAGAATCCAGGCTGTCCGACACGAACAGCACGTTCTGATTTTGTTTGCCGTCGTTGTGCAGAAAGAAGTAGCGACCGCTTTGGCTACCACGCCGGACGGGCACAGCAAATCGCTCGTAGTTCCAGAGCGCCGTCAGCCGCGCCTTCAACCACGGGCGATGTGGTATCGACTCGAGCCGCGGCTTCGATACCTGGTTTTCGGCTTCAACCCAGTGTCGCGTCGCATCGGAATCGAGATCTTCGAGCCAGCGATACGGATCCTCAACGGCCACACCGTTGTACTTGTCGGTAACATTCACGCGTGCAGTCAGTGGGTAAACCAGAGGCGTCGCCGGCGCCGGCGCCAAGCCGACGGCTACCTGGCTAGCCGAACGCAGATCAGTTCCGTTCGGACCGTTACCGGGCATCGGGCGCGCTCCTTGGAAGGTGAGACTGTGACAGGCGGCCGCCAGTACGCCGACGGCGCACGACAGAATCAGCCAACCATGGCGCTTCAGGTTCTTCATGCCTACACTCGTGTCCGGCCATTGAGGCCGAAAGTCTAACAAATTGGAATGTACACGCGGCTGTCTTCACGCTGGATCCTGATTGCATTGATGGCGTCATTCACCACTCTAGTGACGACTTTGGCCCACGCAGAAAAGCTTACAATTGAACGCATGTTCGCCGCTCCGGACCTCTCCGGCGCGAGCCTGCGCTCACCACAGATCTCACCGGACGGTCGACTCGTCGCATATCTACGGGGTGCCGAGCGCAACAAGGACCGCCTGGATCTTTGGGCCTACGACATCGGCAAGCACGCGCACCGGTTACTCGTCGACTCGTCAAAACTCGTTTCTGAGGAGCACGTCCTCTCATCTGAAGAAGAGCAAAGACGTGAGCGACAACGCACGTCGTCCCTCTCCGGCATCGTCGAGTATCAATTTTCTCCGGATTCGCGCTACCTGCTCGTGCCACTGGGCGGTGATTTGTACGTTTACGATTTGCGAGCCAAGCCGGACAAGGCCGTGCGCCGACTGACGCACACGGCGAGCTACGAGACCGACGCCAAATTCTCACCGTTAGGTCGTTATGTGAGTTTCATTCGCGACCAGAACCTGGTCGTCTACGATCTCACGAGCGGGAAGGAAATTAAGATTACCCACGACGGTGGTGGGCTCATCAGTCTGGGCACTGCGGAGTTTATTGCGCAGGAGGAGATGGCTCGCACCACGGGGTATTGGTGGGCGCCTGACGAGAAGCGGATTGCCTTCACGCGCGTCGACGAGTCACCGGTTCCTGAGGTTGAGCGTTTTGAGATTTACGCGGACCGGAGCCAGGTTGTCAAACAACGCTATCCAGGCGCGGGCGCGCCGAATGCGGTTGTGCAGTTGTTTGTTGCGGATTTAGTGGCGTCCGCCGCGCCCGCGCCTGCCCCCGTTCGCGTTGATCTTGGACCCGGTGATGATTTTTACCTTGCACGCGTGAATTGGTTCCCCGACGGCAACGCGCTCGCCGTACAGCGCGAGGCCCGGGACCAGAAGACTCTGAGATTGCTGCGTGCCGATCCCGTCTCGGGAGCGACCAAGGAGCTGTTGAGTGAACACAGCGACACTTGGGTCGAGTTGAACGACAACCTGACATTCCTCCACCAGAGCCGTCAGCTCATCTGGGCATCAAACCGAAGTGGTTTTCAACACCTGTACCTCTACGACTGGAACGGCAGTCTGATCCGTCCCCTGACGCAGGGCGATTGGTTGGTCACAGGTGACAATGACACGCATGCCATGCGCGGTGTCGATGAGGAGCACGGTCTCGTCTATTTCATTGCAAATGCCGAGTCGCCCCTCGAACGCCACCTGTACAGCGTCTCGTTTACCGACGCATCCGTCCCGATGCAGAAAATCACGACCGATTCGGGTTGGCACGCCGTCACCATGTCCAGTGATGCGCACGTGTTCTTAGACACCTTCTCGACGCCAGACCAGCCGCCATCATTGACGCTGCGCTCGGCGACTGGGGCGCCGGTGGCCGAGCTCATCTCCAACAAGCTTGGGCCCGATCATCCCTATGCGCCTTACTACCCGGACCACCTTCCGACGGAATTCGGGACGCTGTCAGCGAAGGACGGGCAGACGCTGCACTATCAGATCATCAAGCCACGCAATCTCGAACCCGGCCGCCGTTACCCCGTTATCGTCGATGTGTATGGCGGTCCCGGCAATCAGCGCGTTCGAAAGGCATGGGGTGGTTATCCGCGCGGCAACGAAGGGTTCTTCCGTCAATTGCTGGCGCAGAGCGGTTACATCGTGTTCACGCTGGATAACCGCGGCAGTGGATCGCGCGGTGTTCGGTTTGAATCAGCGCTGTATCACCACCTCGGATCCGTCGAGATTGAGGACCAGGTGACGGGTGTCAACTTCCTCAGGACCCTGCCCTATGTTGATCCGGCGCGGATCGGCGTCTTTGGTTGGAGTTACGGCGGCTACATGGCGCTCATGTGCATGATGCAGGCGCCCGACGTGTTTGCAGCCGGTGTGTCAGGGGCGCCGGTGACGGACTGGAAGCTCTACGACACGCACTACACCGAGCGGTTTATGGGCACACCCCAATCCAATCCCGACGGCTACGCGAAAAGCAGTGTCCTGCACTACGCCGACGACCTGAAGGGGTCGTTGTTGATCATGCACGGGATGGCCGACGACAACGTGCTGTTCACGCACAGCACGACGCTGTTCAAGAAGCTTCAGGACTTGAACGAGCCGTTTGAAGTCATGACGTATCCGGGTGGCAAACACGGGCTGCTACGCCATGCCGACATGGGTCGGCACGGGTACATGACGATCAAACGGTTCTTCGATCGGACGATCGGTGCGGAAGCCGCGAGCGATGACGAGCACCGTTAGGCGCCGCTCTTGCCACCGCGGCCCGGGCGCCGAAGGCGCATAGCAGATGCGCAGGCGGCAAAAACCGCGCTTTTTGCCGGCGTCCGACGAAGCCGGGCTCCGCGCGGCCAGTGCCGCGCTAATGAACTAGGGGAACTTGATCTTGCCGCCACCTGCGGCGGGACCGGGCCCCATACCGCCACCGACTTCGGGAACGACGATGCGGGTGGCCTGCTCGCGGCGCATCTCACGAGCTTCGTCGATCGCCTGCTCCAGGGCACCCTTCACGCCATCGGGAAACTTCTCAAGAGCGTCTTCCAGGTCGTCCGCCTCGATTTCGAATACGAGCGGGAGCACGCCGGCCGGGGTTAGGAGCTGGGTTTGGCCGGAGAAAAGTACGTGGCGCGTATTGTCGTCAGCGCCGCTGATGGTCACGGGCGTCAGCTTACGGATGGTGCCGGCGCGGCGGTCGGTGAAGACTTCTTCGCGGTACAGGCCAGCCGCGTCTAGTTTGACGTCCGGTAGGTCGTTTTGAGCTGCCATAGGCTTATATAGGGTCCGTTAACGGGTGCAATTGGCGAAGTTACATTGTACACGGGTGGTCGGAATTCAAGAGGCGTTGCGGCGGCTTCGCTTCGCGTAGGGGTCGTAAGAGGAAGAGGTGCCACGGTTGGGGGCACGTCCTAGCGGCGAAGGGGTGCGACGTCGGCTGCGCGCGCGGGGTCCGCCCGAACACGTAGATAGACGAAAGAGCGCTGCCGCCTGAAGGCGTAGACCGGGAAGAGGATATGCGCGCAAGCCGACGTCGCACCCCTCCGCCGCTATGCCGCGCGTGGCTCCGTCTACCGTCTGACGGGGCGTAGAGCGAATAACGAAAAAACTGGTAGCCCGGACTACACGCCCAATCTCTAAGCCCACTAAGAGGTGCGGGCAAACCACGCGCACCGACCGCAACCCCCAAATCTCTAAGCCCCACTAAAAGGCGCGCGCAACCACGCGCACCGTGACCGCAACCCCCAATCTCTAAGCCCCATTAGTGGGTACGCGCAAACCACGCGCGGCATAGCGAATATGGGGTGCAGCGTCGGCTTGCGCGCCAACCCACCTGTCGACCTAAGCCATCCCGCAGCAGCGCTCTCAAATCCCCCAGCGTCTTCCCTCGGACCAAAGGCGCGCGCAGCCGACGCTGCACCCCTTATTCGCTAGGACGTGCCCCAACCATGGCACCTCCTAATTCCGACGACGACGAACGACGCCCTCCCTCAAAGCCTCTGCAGCGCCTCCACAAAAGGCGCATCAGCTTCGAGGATGTCCTCATCCCCCAGCGCCCCAGCAGCAACCCATTTGAGCGCCTGCCCGTCCAGGCCGGCGGGATCGCCGGCGTAGGCGTCGACGAGCCACATGGACAGCTCCACAACCCGGTCATCGTATTCGTGGGACAACCGCATGAAGGGTCGGCACGCGGTGACCGCTATGCCGAGTTCTTCGCGTAGCTCGCGTACCAGAGCCGCGGACTCGGTTTCGCCGGGGGTGACTTTGCCGCCGGGGAACTCCCAGCGGCCGGCCATGTGCTTTCCGGCGGGGCGCTGGGCGATCAGCACCCGTTTGTCGCGGGCTGAGGCGCCCCCATCAAACAGCGCGCCGGCAACAACACAGATAACAGGCTTCGGGCCAGACCCTGCCACTGGCGAGCTAACCGATGCCGGACAGCGCCCCGTGGCAGTTCTTGTATTTCTTGCCCGAACCGCACGGGCAGGGCTCGTTGCGGCCGACCTTTCGATCGCTGCGCACGAAAGTGCCTGCGGCCACGTCGGCATCGGGAGGAGGCATCTGCAACGGACCGGATCGCGAACCCCCAAGGGGGTTGAACTGCGCCGGCGGCGGCGGCTCCGCAACAGGGGTGTCAGCAGACAGAAGCGACTGAGCCTCCGCATGCTGAGCCTGCAAGGCGCGCATCAACCGTAGTCGACGCTCCTCTTCCTCGCGGTCGATCTCATCCTGGGTCCGCACCTCGATCTTGGCGAGGACGGTGACCGTCTCAAACTTCACCCGGTCGAGCATCGCGGCAAACAGCTCGAACGCCTCACGCTTGTACTCAAACCGGTAGTCTTTCTGGGCATATCCACGGAGGTGAATTCCCTGCCGCAGATAGTCCATGGCACCCAAGTGCTCGCGCCAATGTTGATCCAACATGCGGAGCATCACGTCCTTCTCGACGTGGCGCATGATCGGCTCGCCGCCTTCCGCGTTACCGACCCGAACGACCTTCGCGTCGTACGCATCACTGACTGCGGTAACCAAGCGTGTACGCAGAGCGGCCTCTTCGAGATTCGGATCGGCGTCCACGAGCGACTTCACGTCGACACGAGCGTTGAAGTCTTTCGCAAGTGCCTCGGAAAGGCCGTTCAAGTCCCAGTCTGAGGGCGAAGCATTCTTCGGCATGTACTGATCGAGCAGCGTGCCGACGGCCTCGTCCATGATGCCGTGAATGGCCGCGGACAGATCGTCCGTGCCCATGATTTCAGTGCGCTGTTGGTACACGACCTTACGCTGATCGTTTGCAACGTCGTCGAACAGCAGCAGCTGTTTCCGGATATCGAAGTTATGCGACTCGACCTTGCGCTGCGCCTTCTCGATCTGGCGCGTGAGCATGCCGCTCTCAATGACCTCGCCTTCCTTCATGCCGGCCATCTGCAGCAACCGCTTGGTTCGCTGCGGGTCGCCGAAGATGCGCATGAGGTTGTCTTCCATCGACAGATAGAAGCGGCTGGAGCCCGGGTCACCCTGACGGCCTGACCGGCCGCGCAACTGATTGTCGATACGACGCGACTCGTGCCGCTCGGTGCCAATGATGTGCAATCCGCCGGCCGCAAGCACCTTGTCGTGACGCACCTGCCACTCTGCGCGAACCTTCTCGCGAGTAGCATCGTCGACGACTCCGAGCGAGCTGAGCTCGGCCTCGAAATTTCCACCCAGGACAATGTCAGTACCGCGACCCGCCATGTTGGTCGCAATCGTCACGCCACCGGGACGACCGGCCTGGGCAACGATGTGCGCCTCGCGCTCGTGCTGTTTCGCGTTCAGCACTTCGTGCGGGATCTTCTCCTGCTGCAGCAGGTTGGCTAGAAACTCCGACGTCTCAATGGACGTCGTACCAACCAGAACGGGCTGCTCGCGCTCCACGCAGTCACGAATGTCTTCGATAATCGCTTTGAACTTGTCGCCTTGCGTGAGGTACACGAAGTCGGACATGTCCTTGCGGATCATCGGCCGGTGCGTCGGAATGACGACAACTTCCAGTCCGTAGATCTGCAGGAACTCGGGCGCTTCCGTATCGGCGGTACCGGTCATGCCCGCCAATTTCTTGTAGAGGCGGAAGTAGTTCTGAAACGTAATCGAGGCAACCGTCTGGTTCTCCTCGCGTATCCGAACCCCTTCCTTGGCCTCTACCGCCTGGTGCAGGCCATCGGACCAGCGACGGCCCTGCATCGTCCGGCCCGTAAATTCATCAACGATGATGACCTCACCGCCCCGCACGATGTATTCGACATCGCGCTTGTAGAGCGCGTGAGCGCGGAGTGCCGCGTTGAGGTGATGCATCAAACGGATGTTGGCCGGGTCGTAAAGACTCTCGCCTTCACGGAGCAGGCCCAGCTCAAACATCAACTGCTCGACGTGCTCGTGACCCGCTTCAGTGATGTGAACCTGCTTGGATTTCTCTTCGACCGAGAAGTCACCAGGCCCCTCTTCCTGCATCTGCTTCGCGAGCCGCGGCACCAGATCATTGATCCGCGCGTACAGTTCAGTGCTCTCTTCCGCGGGTCCCGAGATGATCAGCGGAGTACGCGCTTCGTCGATCAGGATCGAGTCGACTTCGTCGACAACAGCATAGGCAAGACCACGCTGTACCTTGTCCTCGAGACGGAACGCCAGGTTGTCGCGGAGATAATCGAAACCGAATTCGTTGTTGGTGCCGAACGTGATATCGCAGGCATAAGCCGCGCGCTTCTCCGGCGGGGACTGGGCGTTCTTGATCACGCCAACAGTGAGGCCGAGGTATTGATAGATCGGACTCATCCAGTCCGCGTCGCGCTGTGCGAGGTACTCGTTGACCGTGACGATGTGAACGCCCTCGCCGGGCAGAGCGTTCAAGTACGCGGCCAACGTAGCCATCAACGTCTTACCTTCGCCGGTGCGCATCTCGGCGATCTTTCCCTCGTGGAGGGCAATACCACCGATCAACTGCACATCGAAGTGTCGCATCTTGAGCGTGCGGCGACCCGCCTCACGCACCACGGCGAACGCCTCCGCAACCAGGTCGTCGACCTTGGCGCCGTCTTTGAGGCGTTTACGGAATTCTTCAGTTTTGGCGCGCAGACCCTCGTCGCTCAGAGCTTGAATCGTCGGCTCGAGCTCACTGGCCGCACGGACGTACCGGCCATAGCTTCGAACCAGCCGATCATTCCGGCTGCCGAAAACGCGCGTGAGTAAGTTCAGCAACTTGTCGTCCTGGATCGGAAAAATGCTTGGCTCGACAAGCCCTTAACGGCGCTCGGCGAGTCTACGGGGCGATTTGAAAGCCGGCTATTCTACAAAATAGACGGCACCTACGCCCAATTGGTTCTTAGCGGGAAGTTTTCAAGGCAAGGTGCCCTCGCCTCAGCGGCTCAGGCGCTGCCTGGGCCCTGCCCCCGGGACCGGGCAGCAGGGTACCAGCATGGGATTACAGTCTGGCCACTAGATCGCCTGACAGGGCCTCACGGGACCCACGCGGCTGATCGCCAGGAGCGTGCCCGCGTGGGGCTTAGTGCCGGGGCCGGGTCCTGGGGGAAGGCCCACTAGAAAGGGCCTGCGGGGGCGCACCTAAGCGGCTACCAACGGCAGCTGCGACCCCGGCACCTTTGCGCCGGCGTGCCCGACATCGACGCCGGCGCGGCGAACTGTGGACTAGTGCCGGTCCGTGACCTGGCGACCCACAAACGTCAGGGGATCGACCTGCCGGCCGTTCCGGATCACCTCAAAGTGAACGTGGGGGCCCGTTGACCGGCCGGTAGAGCCCATCAGCGCAACCGGGTCGCCACGCTTCACGGTCTGGCCGACGGTGACCAGCGTTCGCTGGTTGTGCGCGTACCGCGTCACGTAGCCATCGCCGTGGTTGATCTCGACGAGATTGCCATAGCCCGTGCGGTTGCCGGCCCAAGTCACGACACCCGCAGCGACCGCCATGACACTGGCGCCGGCGGTACCCGCGAAATCCACACCCTTGTGATAAGCCTCTTCACCCGAGAACGGATCTTCACGCTCGCCGAAGTAAGAAGAGATAAAGCCTGATTTGACCGGCCGGCCTTCCGGGTGGATCTGCTTCTTCAGATCGCGGTCGATGATGACGTTCTCGAGGGCGTTCAGCTGCGAATCGCGCAGGGCCACTTTTTGCTCGAGATCATTCAATTTCATGGAAATGTCGGGAATCTGTGCGGTGACACCGGCGCCTTCCGACTCGGGGCCGCCGCTGGCCGGGGCACTGTCGAAATCGAATTCGTGGCTGTCGATGTCGGCCATTTCCGTCAGCCGCTTGCCCAGGGCATCCAGTCGGATCACGTGGGCATTCACTTCGCCCATCCGCATGGCCATGGCGTCGACACGCTCATTCATGCGTTCTTTGAGCTCAGCAATCTGGTGTTTCTGGTCGGCGAGAATCTGGGTCCAGCGGGCCGATTCACCGCTGGCCAGGCGGCCGCTGCTGCCTTGGCCGAGCTGCATGCCCAGCGCGAACGCTGTGCCCAGTATTCCCAGGACCAGCACGGCGAGAATGCCGAGAGTCACCGGGTGCGCGAGATTCAGCTGGCGGGCCAGCCCCTCGCGTTTGGAAAAGAAAATCACATTCATACCGTGCGCTCCGGTCGACTCGTGCAAAACCCCGTTTCGATGGGCAGAAGCCGAGTGACAAGCGCACGGCAGTAGCCCGGGCGTTGAGCGCCCTGTTTTCGTTCATTCAACGATATAAACAGCTTGCACCTTGCTGGCAACCCCGCTGTCATAGCTCCTCGCTTTAGACCGGTGGCTTTGCGTCCCCACCTTTCGGCGGGTTTGCCCAAAATCAGCAAAATCAATATGCCCAATAAGCTTCGCCGAGACAAGCGCAGCGGTACTCGCAATTCGGCGACAAATGTCTCAAAAACGTTCCGCAGTCCGGATTCTGTCAAAGCAGTCCTCGGCCGGCTGACGCCGACATTGACGCGCGTCTCGGATCAGGCCACCCGCCAGACATTCTGGAAGCAGTGGCTCGCGCAAAATCTACCCTCTGAGCTGACACAGCGGCTCTCAGGCGTGGTGGAACGCGACGACACACTGGTTATATTCGCAGAGTCCGCCGCCTGGTCCGCCCGGCTGCGCTACGTTATGCAGGAACTGCAGCCCCAGATCAAACAGGCACGGCCCACAATCCAACAAGTGAGCGTGCGCGTCATGCCCAAAGCGTGACTCTCCCACCTGAAAGATCCAGTTTGAATCATGTTCAGCTGCCGCGCCGGTCCGCAACACCGGGCTCCTAGGCCTTCCGCGCCGTGACATGGAATTCCACCAGCCCCTTTTTCGAGTTGCGCTTGCGAAGCGGAATGCAACGCACGTCACACAATCCAACAGCCGCCATCTGCTGCGCGAGGTAATCCTCTGCGGGCACCATGTGGCCGTAGAAAATCGAGTTGCCCACGATGTAGTGCACCGTCGCGCCGCTCTTCAGCAGCGGCAATATCGAGCCCAGATGGCCGAACATGTCCTCGAAGTACCGGTGCACGTAGTTGGCCAGCAGGATGCCATTCTTCGCGTGAGCGGCGCGTATCTTTTTTAACGTGGCATTCATTCCTGCAGGCGCAAACACCTCACTGGGCATCCAATCAGTGAGCCGACTCGTTGCCACACCCCACGTCCCGCCGATAGCGTCCCAATCCAACTCGCCCGCCTCCCGCCCCGTCGACAGAAATCGCAACCAGTACATATAGGGTCGCAGCTCCCGTATGTACGACATCCGGTTGGGATACGGTGGTGAGGTTATCAACAGGTCGACCCGATTGCGCCAGCGCGCCAGTGCTTCAACACCCTCACGGGCGTTCGCCAACAGATACTCCGCGGTGCCGGCCGGCTCGTCAGCGGCAGCAACAGCCACATGCTCAACATCCGCCAGGAACTGAGCGACCAGCAAGTGTGCTTCATCAGCAGCAGCCGGCGGCGCCTTGAACGACATCGACTGGTGATTGAACGCCGCGTTGGACAACTGCATCAGGGTGCGGCAGAAAGCAATTTTCAAAAGCGTCGCATCCCCGGCCTCGTGCGCATCAACCGCCGCCTTCAGGCGCAACAGGAATGTCAGAGCTGATGGCCGCCACCAGCGCTCAATGTTACTGAGCGCCGGCCGCTCAGCCAGTGGGCTCGAATCATCCGCGGCGGCGACCGCCGCAAGTTGCGCCGCATGTTGGAATGACGCAATCGCCGCCGCCTCGTACGAGCGCGCCTTGGCGTTCGCCAGCCAGATGAGAAACGGATTGATGTCGGTCGCAATACCCGTCTTGCCGCGATAAGCGGCGCACAACGCCGTCGTGCCGGTCCCGGAGAAGGGATCGAAGACAACTTCGGCACGCTCAGGGGCGGCGGCGAGAATCTGCTCGACCAGTCGAACGGAATAAGCAGGAGTCAGACGCAACCAGCCGTGTCGGCCGTGCTGACGATTCTGTTTGAACGTCAGCTCTGCATGCTGTCGTAGCGGCGACTGGGCTCTCAGCCCGATGACCCCGGCAACGCAGGTGCTTCAATGTAGGAGATGGGCGCGTCCGCATACGACTCGAAGGACACCTCCTCCCACGTAGTCGTATCCGCCAGCAACGTCCGCAACAACTTGTTGTTGAGCGCATGTCCCGACTTGTGGCCGCTGAACTCGCCAATGAGGCTGTGACCCAGCAGATACAGATCCCCGATGGCATCGAGAATCTTGTGCTTCACGAACTCGTCCTCGTAGCGCAGGCCGTCTTCGTTCAGCACCCGGAAGTCATCGAGCACAATGGCGTTGTCGAGATTGCCGCCGAGCGCCAGGTTGTGCGACCGCAGCGTTTCCAGATCCCGCATGAATCCGAACGTGCGCGCCCGACTGACTTCCTTCAGAAAAGAGGTCGTGGAGAAATCCATCGACGCCTTCTGGGCGCGGCGCTTGAAAATGGGGTGGTTGAATTCGATTTCAAAGTTGACCTTGAAACCGTCGAACGGATCGAACTGGGCCCACTTGCCGCCGTCCTCGACCCGCAGGCGCTTCTTCACGCGAATGAAACGCTTCGGCCGGCGCTGTTCCTCGATTCCCGCCGACTGCAGCAGAAATACAAAAGGTCCCGCGCTGCCGTCCATGATCGGCACTTCCGGCGCACTCAGCTCGACGATTGCATTGTCGATACCGAGACCGGCGAACGCCGACAGCAGATGCTCCACAGTTGAGACCCGCGCCTCCCCCGTGCCGAGGGTGGTTCCCAACGTGGTGTCGCCGACATTCTCCGCGTGAGCGCGGATGTCGACGGGTTCCGGCAGATCGGTCCGCCGGAAAACGATTCCCGAGTCAGCAGGGCCCGGGCGCAAGGTCATGAGAACCTTCTTGCCCGTGTGCAGCCCCACACCCGTGGCACGAATGGAGTTCTTCAGCGTCCGTTGTCCGACCATGCTTTAGATTGCAACTCTCTCAATAATCCGCGGCGACGCCGCGGGGGCTCAATGTGGCCGCAGGATCGCGGCGGGCTCAACACCGCCGCGGGGCACTGTGCTTCAGGCATGCAGCACAGGCCCCCAAGGCGCAAAAAGAGCGCGTTACCGTATCACAGGCGAAAAAGCGACACCAATCCTGTTCCCGCTCAGTCCCGCGCCCCCGCCAATCACTTCGGGGGCGTAGACAGTACTAACGCTCGACCATCGTCCCTGGCTTACATGCGACCCGCCATCAATCAGCCTGACGCCGCAGGAACGCCGGAATATCCAGCAGATCCTCAGCTTCGGCCTCAGGCCGCAGGCCATCGCCAACAGCCCGCTGACGCTGAACCGTGGGCTTATCCAGGGCCGCGTAGTCGCTATTAGACAACGGTCCCCGGCGCACCACACTCATGGCCGGCTGAGCCCGTGACGTCAGCGGATCCCGGTGTAGAGGCTCACGCGCGGAAGCCGTCTCCCGATGCTGGGTTGAAACCGGCCGCGCAACAGCTGCAGGACGACCCAGACCGGTCGCGACGACCGTGACCCGAACCACATTCGACAGCTCGGGATCGATGACCGTTCCGACCACCACCGTTGCATCCTCGGATGCGAACTGCTTGACGATCTGACCGACTTCCTGGAATTCGCCAATGGACAGGTCCATGCCTGCCGTGACGTTGACCAGAATGCCATGCGCGCCGGCCAGGTTGATATCCTCCAAAAGAGGTGACGAAACTGCCGCTTCCGCCGCCTCGCGCGCGCGAAATTCGCCACTGGCAGAGCCCGAACCCATCATGGCCATTCCAGTCTCGGCCATCACGGTGCGCACGTCGGCGAAGTCAACGTTGATCAGACCAGGCCGGGTGATCAGCTCGGCAATACCCTGCACGGCGCCCTGCAGCACCTGGTTCGCCGCCTTGAATGCATCCAGCAACGTCGTCTGCGGACCGAGTACGGTCAACAGCTTCTGGTTGGGGATGGTGATCAGCGAGTCGCAGTACTTGCCCAGCTCGGCAATACCGTGATCCGCCACGAAGCCGCGCTTGTTGCCTTCCATTTCGAAAGGTTTGGTTACAACGGCGACCGTCAGAATGCCCAGCTCCTTGGCAACCTGGGCCACCACTGGAGCGGCTCCCGTTCCGGTACCACCGCCCATGCCGGCGGTGATGAACAGCATGTCGCAACCTTCGACGAGCTCGACGATGCGGTCGCGGTCCTCCATCGCGGCCTGCCGGCCGACTTCGGGGTCGGCGCCCGCACCGAGTCCCTTGGTGATGTTGCATCCGATCTGCAGTGCGGTCTTCACCTTCGCATGCTTCAGAGCCTGCGAGTCGGTGTTGATGCACATGAATTCCACCCCATCGATTCCGCTGGTGACCATGTGTGCTACGGCGTTCCCGCCACCGCCGCCCACACCGATCACCTTGATGACGGCGCTTTGGCTGTATGCGTCCATCAGTTCAAACATATTGCGCGCTCCTCTCGACCTTCATTGATTGGTTGAGCCCATAACGGGCCCTCGCTTTTTTCGCCTCTTTGTCTGCCTGGATCATCGACTGTCAGCTTCAAAAGTTACCCTGGAACCAGGAGCGCATACGGTCCAACACCGTCTTTGCGTTCCCTCCCAGGGATCGCCCGCGGCGCGCGGGCATGACGTTGTCTCGGGCGTAGAGCAACAGCCCCACGCCGGTTGAGAAAATGGGATTACGGACCACTTCCGACAGGCCGCGCACGGATTGCGGCAGGCCGAGCCGGACGGGGACGTGAAAAACTTCTTCGGCGAGCTCGATGGCACCTTCCATCTTCGCGCTGCCACCGGTCAGGACGATGCCCGCGGCAATCACCTCTTCGAAGCCGCTACGGCGCAACTCCTCGCGCACGAGTCCAAACAACTCCTCGTAACGCGGCTCGACGATCTCTGCGAGCGTTTGGCGCGCGAGCCGGCGCGCCGGACGGTCACCAACACTGGGCACCTCGATGCTCTCATCGGGATTCGCGAGTTGGGACAGTGCACAGGCGTAGCGGATCTTGATGTCTTCCGCATACTGGGTCGGCGTGCGCATCGACACGGCAATGTCGTTCGTCACCTGGTCGCCTGCGATCGGAATGACCGCGGTGTGCCTGATGGCTCCGTTGGCAAACACCGCCAGATCGGTCGTGCCGCCGCCGATGTCGACGAGGCACACGCCCAACTCCTTCTCATCCTCGGTGAGGACTGCGAAGCTCGAAGCGAGCTGCTCCAGCACCACATCGTCCACCTCCAACCCACAGCGTTGGATGCATTTTTCGATGTTCTGCGCGGCGCTATCCGCACCCGTCACGATGTGAACCTTGGCCTCGAGACGCACACCCGACATGCCGATGGGATCGCGAATGCCTTCCTGGCCGTCCACGATGAATTCCTGTGGCAGCACGTGGAGGATCTTCTGGTCGGCCGGAATTGCCACCGCCTTCGCAGCATCGATCACGTGCTCGACATCCCCGTGCGTCACTTCCTTGTCACGGATTGCAACCACGCCGTGAGAGTTGAGACTGCGCACGTGACTGCCGGCGATCCCGGCAAACACGGAGTGAATCTCGCATCCCGCCATCAACTCGGCTTCTTCCACGGCGCGCTGAATGGACTGCACTGTCGATTCAATGTTGACGACGACGCCCTTCTTCAGCCCGCGCGACGGCTGCGAGCCGATGCCCAGCACTTCGATGGAGCCGTCCAGACCGACCTCGCCCACCAGGGCCACGACTTTCGAGGTACCGATGTCGAGCCCGACTATCAGATTTCTTTCGGAGCGCTTAAGCATCCCGGCCACCGTCTTCTTTAGCACTGTGTGTCGCTCCGCCCCGCCATCCAATTGCAAACCCGTTCGTGTAGCGCATGTCGACATAAGAGATATCGCCGCCTCTTTGAGTGACGAGCTTCAGAGCTGCGTTTATGAATTTTTCAAACCGTTCATCAATCTGGCGGCGTCCGAGACGAACCGTCACGCCATTCGACAGATCGAATTCCCAGGCACCGCGCGCATCGAGGCGCATCGCGGTCAATCGCATTCCGGCCTGTATGAGCCGCCCCTGCGCCGCGAGGTAACGCTGCGCTACAACCGACTCTTTACCTTGTGGGCCCGACAGCTCTGCGAGCTCGGGAGGCATGTGGCGCTCGTCCTTCGAGAACAGCTCACCGCGCGTGTTGAGCAGCCCGGACTCGCCCCAGCGAGCCGCTGCTACCTGCTCAATCACGAGCACGTGGAGCCCCCGAGGCCACTCGCGCTGTACGCTCACAGCATCGACCCAGGGCAACGTGTGGATCGCGTGCCTGACCGCATCGAGGTTCACGCTCAACAGACCGGCACCCCGTACCTGTTGCTTGACGACGCGTTCCACATCAACGGGCGCCACACGTTGGAATCGGCCCGAAACTGACACGGACTGGATCGGCTGATCCAGCGTCCACGTGGCAATCGCAGCAACCGCGCACACGGCCAGCACGCTGCCCACCGACATCCCCAGCGTCCGCCAGTTGATGTCAGGAAGCTGCCACCGGCTCTCGGTGGTCTGCTTGCGACTGTTTTTCTTCCGTCGGCCTAACATTCGTCTTACCCTCAGGTCCTTACGCGAGTAAAACTGGTTTCGAGCACGCGCCAGACGAGCTCGTCAAAATCAATGCCGGTCGCCCGTGCCGCCATCGGCACCAGGCTGTGGTCGGTCATTCCCGGAATCGTATTCACTTCGAGCAGCAGCGGGCGCCCCGTTGCATCCGTCATGAAATCGGCACGGCCCCAACCACTGGCGCCCACGGCCTCAAAAGCGGCAACCGCGAGGTTCGCAAGGTGCTGCTCGGCAGGCACTGACAGACCCGAGGGACAGAAGTACCGCGTATCGTCGCGGAAATACTTGGCCTCGTAGTCGTAAAACGTCTTCGGCGTTTCGATCCGGATCGACGGAAGTGCCTGACCCTGCAACACCGCCACGGTGTATTCCTTACCCGTAATCCACGGCTCCGCGAACACAGCGGTCTCAATCTTCGCCGCCAGCTCGTAGGCCGCCGGCAGATCAGCCGCCTTTTCGACCTTCGACATTCCAACACTGGAGCCTTGCGTCGCCGGCTTTACGATCATGGGTACGCCGAGGCGCTCAATCGCAATCTCAAAATCCTGCGGGCCCCGCAACACCACGTAGTCGGCGGTGGCGACCCCGATCGCATGGGCCAGGCGCTTGGTGCGCAACTTGTCCATGCCGATCGCAGAGCCCATGACTCCACTACCGGTGTAGGGGACGCCGAGATATTCCAGAGCACCTTGCAGCGTCCCGTCCTCACCGCCTGGACCGTGCAACGCGATCCAGACCCGATCGAAACGATCATCTGCCAGTTTCGGCAGCGACCGCTCACGCGGATCAAACGCGTGTGCATCCACTCCGCGGCGTTGCAACGCAGCCAACACCGCATTCCCGCTGAGAAGCGAAATCTCACGCTCAGTCGAATCGCCGCCCAGGAGCACAGCCACGCGACCGAACTCTTTCGCGTCGGTCGCTCTGTGCATCGCAGTGGGGTTGTACGTAAGACGCATCAGGCCCCCATCACGCGGAACTCGGGGGTCAAACGGATTCCGTGCTCGCGCTCGACAGTCTCTTGTACGTGGCTGATCAAACGTTCCAGGTCTTCTGAGGTGGCGTTGCCGTGGTTGATGATGAAATTCGCATGCTTTTCTGACACCGACGCGTCACCTACCCGATAACCCTTCAAACCGGACGCCTCCACGAGGCGCGCGGCGTGATCGCCGGGGGGATTTGTAAATACGGAACCGCAACTCCACTCGCCGATCGGCTGTGTTGCCTTGCGCTTCTCCAGCAGCTCGCGCACCTTGGTCTCGCTCACCCCGGGCCTGTGCTCGAACTTCAAACGAGCGCCAATAAACCACTCATCCTGCAGCGGGCCCGTCACCCTCCGGTAACTCACCTGGTACTCGCTCGCGGTCCGCCGCTGCTCGCGGCCATGGCGGTCCATGGTCAGCACATCAATAACCTGGGCCCACGTCTCGCCGCCAAAGGCACCGGCGTTCATGGCCAGGGCACCCCCGAGCGTTCCGGGAATTCCAGCGAAGAACTCAGCCGGGCCCAGCCCCCACTTCACGCATTGCTTGGCAACGCGAGCGCAGGCAACTCCGGCCTCGCAATACACCGTTGTCTGATTGAGCCGGTCGAGCCGATCCAACGTGCCGACGGTGGTGATGACAACACCCTTCACCCCGCTGTCACGCACCAACAGGTTGCTGCCGAGGCCGATCCAATGAATCGGCACATCGTCCGGCAACGATTTCAGGAACGCGGACAGGTCCGATCGATCACGCGGATTGAAGAACACCTCCGCGGGTCCACCCACGTGCCAGGACGTGTGGCGACTCATGGGTTCGTTCCTTTTGACACGCAGTGCGAATTCAGGAGCGACAGTCACAGTCACGCGTCCCCCTCTTTCACGGCCAGCCGGCCAGGCAATTCGTGCGAGATGGCGCTGATGTGACCTGCCCCCATGGTCACGATCACATCGCCGTCCCGAATCACATCCGCGAGCGACTCGGCCAGGCCCTCGACCTTGTCGACAAAGATCGGCTCAACGTTGCCGCGGCCGCGAACAGCACGACAGATGGCGCGGCCATCGGCGCCGGGAATCGGGGCCTCGCCAGCCGCGTATACCTCGGTTACCAACAACGCGTCTGCGGTGGACAGCGCCTTGCTGAAATCGTCAATGAGGTCGTGCGTTCGCGTATAGCGATGCGGCTGGAACGCGAGCACGATGCGGCGGCCGGGGTAACCCTGGCGTAAGGCTTCGAGTGTTGCCGCCACCTCAGTCGGGTGGTGACCGTAATCATCGATGATCGTGACCCGCCCGGCAGCCGTCTCGACATCGGCGATGTGTTGCAACCGTCGGTCGATACCCTGGAAATTTGCGAGCGCACGCTGGATGGCGGCATCTTCGATACCGATCTCACTGGCCACGACAATGGCTGCCAGCGAATTGAGCACATTGTGCGTGCCGGGCAGATTGACAGTGACGTTGAGCGGCGTGCCCGACGCACGTACTACGTCGTAACTCGTCTGCAAGGCATTGCGGCGAATGTTTACGGCACGAACATCTGCATCCGCGGAGCTCAAACCGTAGGACACGATGGGCCTGCCGACAGACTGGGCGATGCTGCGAACATGGGCATCATCGAGGCACAGCACAGCCAGTCCGTAGAACGGCAGATTGTGCAGAAAATCGACGAAGCTGCGTTTCAGCAACTCAAAGTCACCGCCATGCGTGACCAGGTGGTCATTATCGATGTTGGTGACAATCGCAATGAGCGGTTGCAAATGTGTGAAGGACGCGTCGCTTTCGTCAGCCTCGGCAACCAGATACCGACCGGCCCCCAGGCGAGCGTTGGTACCTGCGCTCTTCAGACGCCCACCGATGACAAACGTGGGATCCTCGCCGCCCTCGGCCAGAATGCTGGCAACCAGGCTCGTCGTGGTTGTCTTGCCGTGCGTTCCCGCCA
>JAXDQF010000288.1:0-3749 GCA_034668025.1 Gammaproteobacteria bacterium
GGCGGAACGCTTTGATGTCGGTCCACGCGCAGGTCTCCGAGCAGTACGTTCGCCATTGGCCGTCGACCTTGTCGGTGACCATGTCCTCGCGGATCAGGCACGGCACCATGCATGTCCAGCAGCGGTGCGGGTACTGATAGTCGACGTCTTCGAAGGCGATCGGCTTGTTCCTGCCCGGGTACTTCAGCCGGTTGTAGTTCTCCCACCACGTGCCGTACTTGTTGTACCAACCGGGGTACTTATCTTCGAACCACTCGAAGTCCTGGTCGGTCATCGGGTCGATCCGCCAGTAGTTGACCGGCCATCCCGTGGCGAAGAATTGCGCGACCTCGTGCACGTAGCCCTTGTTCACGATCCGGTTCCACGCTTCCTCGACGAGGTCGTGCGGGATCTTGAGGCCGTACTTCTCCAGCGGGATGAGATAGCTACGGTAATAGTCGTCGTAGATCCAGCGCCGCCACATCTCGGCGTAACTGTCGCGGTCCTTGCGGCGGTCCTTGGTCCCGTACTCGATGAAGGTGCCGATGGCGGCGTCGACCACGCAGTGGTTGTTCCACCAGGCGTACCGCAGGTCGCGTTCCAGCAGCTGGCGGTTGTCCTCGTCAGCGAGCGCCATCAGCAAGATCGAGTAGCCGTTGGAAATGTGTCTCGACTCGTCGGACTGCACCGAGTGGAACACCGTCGGCAGCAGATAGTCGCCGTTGGCAGCGGCCTCCGACGGCATGGCCACGAACAGCGTGTTGGTAAAGGCCGTTTCGGCAACGACGGTCAGGTAGATGTTGGCCGCGGTGATCGCGTCGCCGGTGATAAAACCCTCGCCGAACTGCCGGCCGATGGTGCCGGCGTAGTTGTTGGCGAACGCCTTCTCACTGATGTCGAAGCCGGCGGGATCAATGTAGTGGTTCATGTAGAGGCGCTTGAGGTTCATCTGGATCGTCGAGTGCCGAACCTCGTCGATCATCTGCACGGCCAGCCCGTTGTGGATCTCGGGGTTGGGAACCGCGTCGATGGCCATCGGCATGGCCCGCGCCGCCGAGATCTCCGGGAACGGGATGATCGACAGGAACAGCTTCTGCCACTCCATCCAGCGCTGCTGGACCTGGCGGAACATGTTCCCGCGGATCGCGCCGTCCATCGCGCCGAAGACGCGGTTGTCCTTCTCCTCCTCCATCGGGAAGTAGGACCGCAGGATCTGCTTCAGCGGGTCTTTCTTGGGTGCCTTGTCGAAGCGGTAGTCGGTGCCGAAACGGGTCGCCGGAGTCGCGAATGTGGGTTCCCACGACAGTTCGGTGATTTTCTTGTGAGCCTTGCTCAGACTTTGTCTGCTCAACGTCTCTTCTCCTGGCTTGGGCCGGATGGTCTGCTGAGAGCCATGACACAGGTTTGCGCGTAGGCTGGGCGTCTCAATGTGAGACCAGTCACATATTGAGAGGGCTTTAGCCTCTGAGTGCAGCCACTCAACACCGAGGTGAGTACATCGAATGAACGCGAGCGCGGACGTCTCCAAAGACCTCCGACGAGCGCGCGAGCAGTTCCTCTCCGTCGGGTCCATGGATGCGGTCAACCTGCGTCCCGGCGTCCTGGATTCATGGCGCAGGTCGCGTGACCTGCATGTTCATCAAGATCGGGTCGACCTGCCGTTCGTCCGCGAACCGGATACCGACTCGCCGCTGGTGCATGCCGCCGTCCCCGTTCTCCGGCGGGTGGCCGACGACTTGGCCGCCCAAGCCGTCAGTGTGATCCTGACTTCGGCCGACGGTGTGGTGCTGGAACGGGTGTCCTCGGACGCGACCATCATGCGGGCACTGGACAGTGTCCGACTATCACGCGGATACAGCTACGCCGAGGAGTTCGTCGGCACCAATGGCATCGGGACCAGTCTTGAGACGGGGCGGCCAACCTACATCCGCGGTGCCGAGCACTACATGGGGACGCTGGGCCGACTCGCCTGCGCCGGCGCGCCCATTCGAGACGCCATCACGGGCAAAGTGGTCGGTGTCATCGACCTCACCTGTTGGGCCACCCAGTCCGATCCTCTGCTGCTCGCTCTGGCCAAGAGTGCCGGCAGCCAGATCGAGGATCGGATGAGCGCGCTTACCAACGAGAGCGAGACGGCCCTGCTGGAGACTTACCTACGGCAAAGTCGCCGATTCCCACTCGGGGTGCTGGCGATCGGGGGCGACGTGGTGCTGATGAACCCCTACCTACGCCAGGCTTTGGACGCCAGCGACCAAATCGCCCTGCTCGCGCACGCATCGGACATGCTCGGCTCCGACGCGGTCAGCACGGCGCTCGTCGAGCTGCCCAGTGGCAGTTCAGCGAAGATCACTGCGGCCGAACGTATTCCGATCCGGGGCCGGGGAAGCTCCGTTGTCTTTCAGGTCCGGCTCGCTGTCGAGGAGGCTGCTCATCGATTCGGCGTTGGATCACCGACGCCCAGCATCCCCGGTCTGGCTGGGCGAAGCAGCTCATGGCACCGCTGTTGTCAGCAGGTCGAGCGGTGCTGCCGCGACCACGACTGGGTCGTCCTGGACGGCGAGAGTGGTTCCGGGCGAGCGAAGATCGCCCAGGCAGTCGCACAGCACGTGAACGCAGACAAGATGGTCCGCGTCCTACGAATCGAGAACTTTACCGGCGCTGACGATTTCGTCAGCGAATTGGTCGCCGCAACCGATGACGACCACTTCGCTGTCGTCATCGCCGACGTGCAGCGCCTGCCTGACGAGGTTCTGGAGACGCTCGCAGGTGTTCTGCAAGCGTGCGCCGGGCGTGGGTGGATCGCCGCGACGCTGAACTCGGCCAACCATTCGCCGGTGGTCGAGATGTTGCTCCTGCCATTCTTCACCCACACTGTCACGGTGCCCGCGTTGCGACACCGGATCGAAGACCTTGAGCCGCTGGTCCCGTTTTTGTTGCGTGAAATCACCCGTGGCGCCGATGTCCAACTCGCTCCTGAAGCGATGCGCCAACTCGGCAAACTGCCGTGGCCGGGTAACGTCTCGCAGTTGCGGCAGGTTCTGGTCGAAACGGTTGCCCAGCAACGCTCGGGTGTCATTCAAGCGGAGAAGCTCCCGCCCGAGTGCCGATCCCTGGCGCGACGCAAGCTGACCCAGATTGAGGCTCTTGAAAGAGACGCGATTGTGCGCAGCCTTCAAGAGAATGGGGGCAATAAGGCCGACGCAGCCAACGCGTTGGGGATGTCGCGGGCAACGATCTACCGCAAGGTCAAGGACTTCGGAATCGCTTGAGAAGTCGCCAACTGCGCGCTGGATGTGCGATGACGTTGTTGCGTCGCATCTCGTTGTACAGCGGATATGCGGCGGTGTGTTACGCGACGTAACAGTGCTGCGGCCGTGCAGATTGCCGGTGCACTCAAACCACCTCGAAGGGGATTTTGACGACGAGCGAGGTTCCCTGTCCGATCGGGCTCGAGACCGCCATCGTGCCGCCGTGAGCCTCCACCCGGTCGATTAGTCCGGTGAGTCCGGACCCCTTGGCGGCGTCAGCCCCACCGTCGCCGTCATCGCGAATGAGAAGATGAAGCGTCGCACCGTCGGTGTCTACGCACACATCGACCTTAGATGCGCGTGCGTGTTTGGCCGCGTTCGTAAGCGCTTCCGCGACAACGTAGTAAGCCGCCACTTCGACACGTTCGGGCACCTGCACATCGACACCGATGTCGAGCTCCACCGGAACGGCGGAGCGGCGGCCCAGCGTCTTGAGCGCCGGGGCCAGCCCCTTCGACAGGA
>JAXDQF010000289.1:0-20386 GCA_034668025.1 Gammaproteobacteria bacterium
TTGAACAGATAACGATAGCCCACGGTTGCGTACGAGAAGCTCCCGAAGCGGCGACCAAAAGACACGTCCACACCGCCGTCGCCGCCTGTGGGCGTGCCGCCGTAGAACGTGTTGAATGTCGTCCGGGAATAAAACAGGCCGGTGGCGACGAAATAGCGCTTGGAGCCGAACAACTGCGGGTCGAAGTATTCGAGCCGGGTCGCGAACTCTTTCTCGGGATTCGAGAGGGCGAGATCGCCGACCAGCAGCAGGTCCAGGGTTTTGCCGGTGCCCCACAGATTGTGATCACCGATTCGGGCGGCCAGTGTCTCCCGGTGATCGCTGCCCCGCAACGACGTTCCAAGCACGAATGCCAGCGTGAAAGGGCTCGCTTGCGTCACGTCAATCACTACGATGACGCGGCCCTTCTGCGAACCCTTCTCCAGATGGATGTCGACTGATTTGAAGTTGGGTAGTGCGGACAGCCTCAGTTTTGCGTCTTCAACTTCTCCTTCATCCAACTGCCCGCCCACAGCGAGATACAGGTGTCCGCGGATAAAGCCGCAGGCCGTGGAGACATTCCCCCGGCACTGGATGTCCTGCACGACGAGCGCAGGATCGTGATCGGATGCACGCGCGAAGCAACTCGTGGCGCCGATCAACAGCATTACCAATACGTATACAGCTCTTGCAATCCCTCGGTTGACACCGTTCTCCTGAATGTGCGTTTGTCGCATGCAGATGAGATTGCACGCGGCATGCCACACTCCGCAGACCGCTACAAACCGGCAAGTGATTGATTTGAGACGCCCGTCGGGCGACAACTTCGGAAACTGGGGTGTCCACTGAATCAGACACCTGTGCGTGTTTCTCGTGTGCCGGAGGGGCGACTACCTGTAAAGCACCGCATCGGCGCTCACAGGTGGTATCGTTTGAGCTTATCAGAAGCTGCGGCCCCGGGACTTCGCCGGTTTGCCGCCGGCTTATGTCAGGTGGTATTTTTCGTACCGCTACCTTCGTGCAATCGACTGCACGGCGTGTCGCTGTTGAAATTCACAATGGTTGGAAGTGAGTGGCGCCTGCCGCTGAGGAGCTTCACATGAACGAAATGAGCGCACCCACGATCGACATGAAGCTGGAGGTCGTAGTCCTCCCGGTCTCGGATGTCGGCCGCGCAGCGGAGTTCTATCGGCAACTGGGGTGGAGGGTGGATGCGGACATCGTGAAGGGTGACTTCCGTATTCTCCAGTTCACACCTCCGGGCTCTCCCTGCTCGATTATCTTCGGGACGGGCCTCACCCCGTCGCCTCCAGGCTCTGCTCAGTTTCTGCACCTCATCGTCTCTGATATCGAGGCGGCTCACGACGAGCTGATTGCCCACGGTGTGGAAGCGAGCGAAGTCTTCCATGACGCCAGCGGCGGTACCAACCGCTTTGACCCGAACGTACGGGCGAGCGGCCCCGACCCAGCACGGCGCAGCTATGCGTCGTTCCTGACTTTCCGTGATCCGGACGGTAACGGTTGGCTGCTGCAAGAGATCACCAGACGATTACCAGGTCGAATTGACTCGAACACGACGACGTTCACGTCTGCAACGGATCTGGCGAGCGCGATGCGGCGCGCGTCGGTCGCCCACGGTGAGCACGAGAAACGCATCGGCGCGGCAGACCCGAATTGGGCGGACTGGTATGCCGCCTTCGTGGTGGCGGAACAAGCCGGCAAGCCGCCGCCGTCCTGAGCGGCGCGGCCTGTCCGCATCGGCGTTTACCGCGGCAGCTCGCTGTGCGTCTTCAAAAACGCCACGAAATCGGAATACACCACCCGGTCCCCGTGGGCGCTCAGGTGATCGGCGTCGAAGAAAAGGGGCACGCCATCCACTACCGCCTCGCAACTTACCTCAGGGCACAGCATATCGAACGGATCCCACACCAGGACGTGTTCGTGCCTGCGGCTGAGGTCGATCATCGCGTCGAGGACCGGCTTTCGATAGTGGAGCAGATAGTCGCGCGGCATCGTCAGGCCCCCCGCGCAAATCGGATTGCCCCGGTTGAACCAATCGGAGCAGCGAAACGCCGGCGCCCGGAAAATCGGCTTGGGAGCCTCCAGGATCACGATTGCGCCGCGGCGGACCAATCTGTCTAACACGCCATCAGCCTCGCTCAACGCCCGTTGGCGCGCCTGTCGCCCGGGTTCCCCGTAGAGCTGCTCGAGCGCATCCGTCTCAGAATAAAGCGTCCATTGGTCTGCGAGCCGCGGCAGCCGCAGCGAAGGCAGGAACACAATATCTCCGGGGCGCAACCGCGTCTGCATGTCGGCGAGAGTGCTTTGGTAGAAGCGTTGGCATTCCAACGAATGATCAGTCATCGGGACATCCAAAGGCAGCAGTGCGCAACCGGCGTGCCGATAGTTGATCACTTCAAACGGTCCACGGCTCTCCAACATCGAAACCATGGGTTCATAAGCCAGCGCATGCGAGTTGCCACTCATGAACAGGCGCCTGGCCGGCCCCGTGATATCGCATCCTTGCGTTGCTACAGGGCCCGGCGACACACATTTTCTGTTTGTCTCGATGTCGTTGAAATGCTGGCCGGACGTCGGATACCAGGTTCCAACATCGCGTGTCACGCTCAGTGTCAGGCGGCGGTGCGCGCGATCCAAAAGCCTGTCTGCAGACCAGGCACACGCAGCGCAACAGAGCCCACCTGCGATGATCCAGCGAGGTGCGATACTACGGAGCAGCGGCCCGCGCCGAAACGGATTCTCGATCCAGGCATACGACGCCCACGCAAGCGCGAAGGTTACTGCGACCGCCGTCACCTTCGTGCTCCACCCATCGAGCCCAACCGTCCAGCGCCACAGCACCAGGATCGGCCAATGCCACAGGTACAGTGAATAGGAAATCTTCCCAGTCGAAACAGCGGGTGCCCAACTCAACCACGAGTTGATGCGCGCCGCTCCGGCGCTATCTTTGGTCGCCAGATCCAGCACACCGAGGCTGCCGAAGACGGCCGCAATCGCCCAAGGGAACGGGAAATCTGCCTCGTTGGCAAAGCAGAGGCATCCGATCATCAACACCACCGACAAGGCGAGTTGCACCCTTTCCAGCGCTGCGCCTCGACCCCCCAGCCGGTGCCCGGTGTCGTGCAACTGAAGCAGGGCTGCGCCGGCAGCCAGTTCCCAGAATCTGCTGGTCAGGCTGTAGTAGCCGACCAGGGGAAGGTTGCGGGTCGCATAGGCGCAGTAGCCGAGTGAGACCAGCAGTAGCAGCATCAACAGCGAATTCGACGCCGCCCGGTACCAACGGGACGCGCTATTTCTCGAGCGCAGCCAACCGTAGAAGATTGCGGGGAACAGCAGGTAAAACTGTTCCTCGACACCCAGCGACCAGGTGTGAACGTACGGATTGAATTCGATGCGCGGAGCGAAATACGGGTCGCCCATGCTCATCAGGGCGTAGTTACTGAGCCCCCAAAAAGCGTAGTGGCCGGTGCGTTGGTTCGAATCACTGAGCCAGGCATTGGGTACGAACAGGGTAGCCAGCAGTGATGTCGTGAGCAGGCACACAATCAGGGCTGGCAGGATCCGCCGGATCCGGCGGCCGTAAAATGCGCCGGCGAATCCCATGAACCCCTTACTCTCGAGACCTACCAGTGAGCGGCTGATCACGTAGCCGGAAATAACAAAAAAGATGTCTACGCCCGCAAATCCGCCGGGGAGCCAGGAACCGTGCAAGTGGTAGACGATGACAGAGATGACCGCGAGCGCGCGAAGCGAATCGATTGACGCGACATACGCGGACGAGCTCTGTTGCATGGTTTACCGGCGGCCACAGTGAGTTGTTCTTGTGCGGCCGCCACTCTACCGCATGTTATTGACGCTCAGCGCGCAGCGATTTAAGAAACATCAAGAACAATTCACGTATCTCGAGACCAAGGTCCCCGTGCAGCACTACAGCAACGCTCGAGTGCGAGGCGACCTGTCTCTAACGCGTAAACCAGAAAGCAAACACACGCATCTCCACACTCGCCCGCGTCGCAACTCCCCGGGGACACGAAGGATCCCTGAACGCGGAATGCGGTACGGCGTGCGGTTGGCTGGGATCGGAGTCGTGGCTCTTGAAGACGAGCACCTCGTCGCGATTCATGTCCGAGAAGTAAGACCAGCGGTGGCGCGGGTTGTGGTGGACTAACACGACCACGATTGTCGACTCCGGTTTGCCAGGAACGTCCACTATGGAGTCGGCGTCGACCAGATCTGCAGGAAAGACGGTGCGCGCGTCACAGACTGCCAGTGGAATGTCCTGGGGCGGCGGTGAGAATGTGCGCCAGACATTGTAGTGGGCGAAGCGTTGCACAGGCCGTCGCTCGTCTTTTGGCCGCCACCGCTGCGTGTACGCCTCGACCATGGAATCACTGATGTCGATATGGACGAGGCGGGCAGGGGGCAGGATGTTGAGCCCCGCCGGATCGGGCACTCGTTCGCTGAGCCGCACCACGATCGGACCGCAGATGACGACCCGATCGGCGCCGGATACGTCCATGACCAGCTGCTCGACCTCCGGCGAATAAATTCGAGTGAGTTGGGCCGGATCGCGAAAGTTTGCTACGGCGCTCCTGTGGGGGAATAACTCGAACCCTTCCTGTGTCAGCGAGGGAGGTCGTGTTCGCAACCGGGCGTCCTCGATGTGGACCCTCTGGCGGTCGCGACGACAGACATCGCGTGAAGGGTCGTGTGCGTAGTACCGGGGTCGCTCAGTCATCGGGCCGAGGTAGCTGAGTCGGGTCTCGATAGTTGCAGACTGGGTTGTCGCGCTGGCGATTTGTTCTGGCATGGCGTAGCGTTTCCGGATCCGTGGATTGCATATGCAGACGAAGGTCTCAATCGATGTCCTCGATTCCTCCGATCGCAACTCACGGTATGACCCGACACGCTCAACGGGAAGACGACGAAAGTCCTGCCGTGCGCGAGTCAGATATCAACGTGGACGTCATCCGGCATTCATCCAGGCCGCTTGATCGCGAGCACTGTTGCGGCATCGCGCCCGGGCCCTTCAATGGGAATGTTCAAACGGCGATGTCTGCCCCGCGAGCCAGGGGTCTTTCGTAGCCGTCCGCCATTCCCGAACGCCCTCGCGCATCTGCCTGAGCGTGTCGCGGTAGTCGGCGCTTCCAGCGACGTTGATGAGTTGATCGGGATCGTTGACGATGTCGTACAGCTCTTCGGCGGGCCGATGAAGATAAGCGTTGAGCGAGCGCTTTCCGAGCCTGGCGTCGCTGGCGATGATGGCTTTCCAGCTCGGCGAGGCGGCAACATCACCGGCTATTGGGAAGCTCAGCTCATGGGCGAGATTCACGATGTAGGTATGCCGGGCCGTGCGCATTGCGCGCATCGGGTAGTATTGATTGATCTCATGGAAGGAGTGAGACGCAAAGACCCGATCCCACCCGCCCGGGCGGGCCTGATTCAATACCGGCAACAGCGATCGACCCGCGAGTTTGTAGACAGGCAGAGGTGCATGCGCCAGATCGAGGATCGTCGGCGTGATGTCGACCCAACTGACCATTGCCTCGCAGCGGACACCACGCGTTATCCCGGGTGCCCTGATAATGAGCGGGAGGTGGATACCCTCATCGTACAAGCAGGTTTTCGCGCCGGGAAAGGGCCGACCGTTGTCAGATAGAAAAATGACTACCGTGTCTTGCGCATGGCCTGTCTCATCGAGCTGTGCCAGCAACAATCCTACACCGCTGTCCAACCTGCTGATCGATTCGTAGTACTGCGCGAGGTCAGCCCGGACCGCGGGCAAATCGGGAAGGTGTGCCGGAATCGTCACTTCGTTCGGCGCGTACTGGATTCGAGGCACTTTCGGCCACGAGCGCGTGTTGCCGAAGTTCTCATCGGCTCGATGCGGATCACTGAAACCGACGGTGATGAAAAACGGCTTCGCTGCCTGGGCCCGGATAAATTGCCCGGCCGCCGCCGCCAACGCTGCGACGTCGCGAACACCGGGTTTCTCCGGTACGAGCTCGGCGTCGTAGGACAGTGCCTTTTCCGGCCGGATGTGCTTCTTTCCAACGAGCGCCGTGGCATAGCCTGCAGCACTCATCAATTTGGGTACGGTGTTCACCCAATCCAGCAGCGACTGGTTGTGCACGTCATGAGCTAATCCGTACATGCCATTTGAGTGCGAATACAGGCCCGTGTAGAGAACGGAGCGACTCGGGCTGCAGGACGAAACGGTGGCATAGCCTTGGGTAAACAGGGTGCCCTCTGTCGCGAGGCGGTCCAGATTCGGCGTCCTGACGGTTCCGCCATAACAACCTGCATCCAAGCCCTGATCATCGGCGATGATGAGCAACACGTTGGGACGGGGCTGCACCGCAGCTACGCGTCTCGACTTCGAGATGACAGCAGCCGCGCCCGTGGTTGAGCCGATCAGAAAGTCGCGCCGGTCCATTGGTTATGACTTGGGGTACGGCGTGCCATCCTTGTGCACGAACCGGCCATCGGCGTTGGCGCTTTTCATATCGACATCGGAGCAGGTGGTGAGGTCGTCCGGGTTGCGTGAGCCCACCTCCAGGTACACAGCCATCGCAGACGATTTGTTGATCATGTGATGCCCATTTCCGCTGCCCTTCGGGAATGCCGCACAATCGCCGGCCCGCAAAACCGTCTCGCCGGCATCCTCGATGAGCGTCACTTCGCCCTCCAGTATGTAGACGAACTCGTCCTCGTGGCTGTGCCAGTGGCGCTGGCTGGACCAGCCGCCGGGCGGCAAGGTCATCCGATTGATGCCGAAATCACGCAGGCCGCCTGCCTCGCCCAAGCGCTGCCGCGTACGCGTGGCGCAGGGCGCATCGAATGGTGAGGGATAGCCTGAACCTTTGCGTGCGGGCACGGCGGAGATGTCGATCTTGGGCATGGGCTGCTCCCTTGGTTCCGTGCCGCCAATCTAAACGAAACCCACCGGGTGGCGAAATAATGCGCCACGGGCTACAAAGCACCGAGCGTACTCAGTCGTCACCAATACAGCGGGTACCCCATGATTGAATCCACCTGCCATTGCGGGTCCATCAAGCTCGAGATTCCTCGAAAACCGCGCACGCTGACCGATTGCAACTGTTCAATCTGCAGGCGGTATGGCGCGCTCTGGGCCTATTACCAGGCAGCGGACGTTCGCATCCATGGCCGGCGCGCCGGGATGTCGGCGTATATGTGGGGAGAGCGGGGAATCCGCTTCATGAGATGCCAACAGTGCGGTTGTCTCACCCACTGGGAGGCAGCGCAGAATCCGGGCTCGAGTCGGATGGGCGTGAATACGAGGAATGTCGACCCGGGGGTGATGAAGGGAGTCCGCATTCGGCGTCTCGACGGAGCGCGGACGTGGAAATTCCTCGACTAGCGCGACTGAGGGGGTTTCCCCCTCAGCCACATTCGCCTGCGTTAGTTGGATTCGGTGAACTGAATCGACGGGTTCGTGCCCGATGCGGTGGTGCACGCGCCCAGGTTCAGATTGTTGGTTTCGCCCGTTGAGCCGGCGCCGGCCACACAGCTCGGCGCAGCAGTCGAGCCATCAGTCAACGCAACCTTCACAGTGACCGACGAGCCGCTGTTGAAATTGGCTCGCGAACCCCCGGCGTTGCCGACGATGTTGAATTCCGACTGTCTCCAGACGGCCGAAATGTCAACCACGCTGTCGCTGCCCGAAACGGAATACGCCTGAGTTCCGCTGTTGAAAACGACCGTATCATTGCCGCCGGCCACTGCGGCGCCCGAGAGCGTGAGTTTGGCAAGGGAGGCAGAGGTCAGCGCGATGTCGGGTGCCGCTACGAAATTGCTGTTACGGAAGCAATCGCCGCCGCCAGCACTCATCCAGCCTCGCGGACAGGCCGAAGAACCCCAGCCGATGAGCCAATACTGCATGAATACCGCCGCCTGGCCTTGCCTTTGGTAATCAGGTGAATAGATAAACTGCTGCCACACCGTGCAGCCACTGTGACCGGCACATACCGAGGTGGTCCCTGTGAAGTTGGTATTGATCTGCAGTGTGTATTCATTCGGCCCGAGAATGCCGCCCCCGCCGAATGCCGCAACGCCGACACCCCTTTCGGACGTCACGCCCGTGACTTTTGGAAACGTTCCAAGTGTTTGGGATATCAATCCCGCCGCTGAGGCGACATAATCGTTACCGTTGCCCGTCACTTCGGGGGCGCCTGCTGCCGGCTGCCTGCGCACGGGATGGACGCGCGGTGTGGCTACCTTACATTCCGTCCTTTCCCACACGAAGTTGGGATACGCCGCCTGGAAGCACCCCGGCGCCGATTCAGGGTTATGCGTCATGAATTGACGCCAGTTTTCCTGTGCCACCGCCTCGGAGTCGACTTCTGCTGCGAGCGCTGTTTGCAGACAGAAAGAGCTGATGAGACCTGTTGTTGCAATCAGCGCAACCCGGCTCGAGCCCAATGTCTGAGTTGGTTCCATGAATCACTCCTTGATTAACACGTTCTTCTTAGGTGGCGAAGCATGCGCCTCCCTCACGAAATCGTCACATGCATTCAGCACAGGGGTCAAGAACACGAAGGACTAGAGGCGTGTTTGTTGGTATGAAGAAATGTCAGTAGGGGGTGCGACGGCACGAACCCATGTCAGGAACCAAGCTTTCATCGAGCTTTCACCTGCGCTCATTTAGATGTAAAGTCCGTCGTCAGTGATGGACAATAACAACAGCGATTTATGGGGAGTACGCGCTTCATGAGCATGACACCGGCGCAGCCGACAGAATTGACCCTGCGGGGCGTGATTCTCGGCGTGCTGATCACACTCGTATTCACGGCCGCCAATGTGTTTTTCGGCCTCAAGGCGGGGTTGACCTTCTCCACCTCGATCCCGGCGGCCGTCATCTCCATGGCCGTGCTGCGCGGCTTCAAAGGGATGACCATCCAGGAGAACAATATCGTCCAGACAGTCGCCTCGGCGGCGGGAACGCTGTCATCGGTCATCTTCGTCCTGCCCAGTCTCGTGATCGTCGGCTGGTGGACCGGGTTTCCCTATTGGACGTCCGTGTTGGTCTGCGCGCTCGGCGGAGTCCTGGGCGTGCTGTATTCGATTCCGCTGCGGCGCGCCCTGGTCACGCATTCGGATCTGCCCTACCCGGAGGGAGTCGCATGCGCTGAGGTTCTGAAGGTAGGCGGCGGCTCTCACGCTCACGCAGATGCCGTGGAGGATGCCCGAGCCGGGCTGCGAGCCCTGCTGTGGGGGTCCATCGTGTCGGGGTTCTTTGCGCTGGTGATCGCTACGCGCATTTTCGCGAGCGACCTCGTTACTTATTTCCGAGTGAATTCGCGCACTGCCGTGAGCGGTTTCGACTTCCTTCTCTCGTTTGCCTTGTTCGGCATCGGGCACCTCATCGGGCTGTGGGTGGGGATGGCGATATTCGTGGGAGCGCTGGTGGCGTGGCTGTGGGGCGTGCCGCACTTTTCGGGACTCGCCACGGTGACCGCGCTGACCGACAACACGGCCGCGGTGGCCAAGCTCGCGCACGACACGTGGAGTCACCAGGTGCGTTTTGTGGGCGCAGGCACGATCCTGGTTGCGTCCCTGTGGACCCTGGCCAAGCTGGTCCGACCCGTCTACGGCGGATTGCGTTCAACGCTCGCCGCATCAAAGTCCCGCCGCTCCCCGACTCAGTCGGTCTTCCCCAGGACTGATGTGGACATTCCGGTCGGCATCATCGGCTTACTGACTTTGGCCTGTGTGGTACCGATTGCGTGGCTGCTCGCGAGCTTCGACTCCGGCGGTGTGCTGAGCGGCCACATGGGTACGCTGGTGATCTGCGGACTGATTTACGTGGTGTTGATGAGCTTCTTCGTCTCCTCGGTTTGCGGCTACATGGCCGGGCTCATCGGTTCCTCCAACAGCCCCCTGTCCGGTATCGGCATCCTGGCGGTGCTGGGGGCTTCGCTCCTGCTCGTGTTTGGAGTCCGCTCGAGCCTGCCGGCAGGGGGCGGCCATGCGCTCGTCGCATTCGCGTTGTTTGTAACAGCGATCATTTTCGCGGTCGCCTGCATTGCCAACAACAACCTGCAGGATCTGAAGACCGGCCAACTCGTGGAAGCCACGCCCTGGAAGCAGCAGGTGGCGCTCATCATCGGTGTCATTGCCGGGGCGGCCATCATTCCGCCGGTCCTGGACTTGTTGAATCACGCGTACGGATTTGCCGGCGGTCCGGGCCTGCATCGCGAGCATGCACTGCCGGCACCGCAGGCCGGCCTGATGGCGGCCCTTGCGCAAGGGGTGTTGGAAAACAATGTCGACTGGAGTCTGATCGAGACGGGCGTGGGTATCGGCGTAGCCATGATTATCATCGACGCGCTGCTGCGTCGTTTCACCAATGGCGCCCACCTGTCGCCGCTCGCAGTGGGCCTGGGTATCTACCTGCCCACGCAAAGCACCCTCATGGTCGTCGTGGGTTCCGTAGTGGGGTGGTATTTCGATCGGCGCGCCGACCGGCGTGCAAACCCGGCGAGAATCAAGCAGCTCGGCGTCCTGCTCGCGTCCGGGCTGATTGTGGGCGAGGGGCTCGTCGGCGTGGTGATCGCCGGCACGGTGGCCTTCTCAGGGAAGGACTTTCCGCTCGCGTTGGTGGGTGACAGTTTCGCTGAAAGCTGGGCTATGGTGCTGGGCAGCGTCGGCTTCGCGTTATTTGTGCTGCTGCTGTACCGCTGGTGCGCCCGGCTCCGCGACTAGCGGGTGAGCGGTTCGCGCCACGAATGCGCCGCAAACGAGCAGCGCCGTGGCCGTTGCCAGCAATAATGCAGATGAAAGTCGCGATCGCATGGAGTGCTCCTGCCAGTACGCCTGTATTTGAGCACATCCTTGCTTAACGGCCACTTAAGACTGCGAGTCGAGGTTCCTCAGTTCGCCGCCTCGGTAACCGTCGTGGCTGCAGGCCGGAATCGCTCCCAGGCCAAAGCCTCGACGCGCGGGTCATTGGTGTGTCTGTCGATGAATTCCGTTCGGGCGTAAGCAAACACACCACCGTCGCCGCCCACGTGTATGAGCACCGGACGGTAGGCTTCGCGAAATCGGGCTTGGTTCATCAAGCCGTGCAGCACCCACAGCTCGAAATTGGCGGGTGTCTGCTTTTCCTTGAGCGGGTTTTTGCCGCCCGCCAGTTCCGGCAGCATGAGTTGCGGCGGGTGCTTCCAGAAGACGTCCAGATTGAAGGCGCTGTGTCCGACCATCCCGGTGCGCCGACCGGACGCGTGGGCCATCTCCGCCCAGTTGAGACCCAACAGATCGACCACTCGGCCGTGATAGGTGACCGCGATGCCGCCGGCGGGAATGACTCCCACATCGGGCGGGCTCGGGTCTGCCAACGCATTGAGCAGTTCACCCATCTGCCTGCCGTCCACGGCGAGCTCGAAGTCTTCCTTGAGTCCCTTATCGGTCGCAGCAAATGAGGAATAGCTGGCGACGACTATGGCGACCACGATGCTGGCGGACCAGACCATGCCAGCTGCCCGGCTCAGCGCGAGCCGGCTCCAATCGGCCAGTAGCGGAACATAGAACATGAGCGCCACGGACATCAGCGGCACATAAGGCTGCAGCATTCGGAAACCCGGGAAGTGATCGCCTCCCTCCAGGATCGTCGTCGCGATGACGACGGCCGCGGTTCCCCCGACCAGCAGCAGGATGCTGTGTGCCGCGCTCAGTTGTGTTTTTGTCCTGACGCTCACCCACCCTGACTGAACCCCGACCAGCAGGCCCAGCGCGGCCGCCAGAACACTGGGCACCACCAGGATGTTGGAGTTGAGAAACCCCACAACGTAGTGGATGCCCTGCACAATGTTGTCCACCGGGTTGCTGGAGACCTTGGCGTAGTAGGTATTCGGCAGGGGGTGACCGAAGTACATCATGCGCAGCGCCGTTAACGCCGCCAATGTCAGCACCACTGCCGCCAGGTACGGCGCGACATAGCGAATCGCCGAACCTACACCCTTGTTGACGGCGATGATCAATGCGGCAAGCGCCAGCATCGCCGGCGTCAGCAACATGGATTCCGGTCGCGCCAGCACGCTCGCGACGCACAGCGCCATACCGAGAAGCGAGATACGTTTGGGACCGTCTGCTGCGCCTACGTGCCGGACGAGAACAAACGTGAGTCCCAACACGATCGCGCCCCAGAGGCCCTGATCCATCATCGTCACTACTGTCCAGTGGAAGTAGTTGGGTTGCGCCGCAATGGCCACTACCGGAATCCACAGTGTCCAGCGCGGCAACTCCAGCGCAGCCGAGATGCTCCTCGCGATCCCCAGCGACCAGTAGATCGCCAACGCTGTGAGAGCAACGCTACACACGAGGATGTATGGCTCAGGATGTGCGGTGATTTTGTAAAGTAGGTAGTGCAGGGCTACCCACAGCGGTGACGTGGCTCCCTCCACGTGCTCGAAGTTCGGCGTGTAAACGTAGCCGAACCCTTTCGCCAGATTCAGGCCGTAGACCTGGGTGATGTTTTCATCGTCGATGCCTGTGAGCGCCGGCTTTCCCAGGTCCCGGTAAACACGGAAGGAGCACAGTGCAGTCGTGATCAGTGCGATCAGGATGTCCAGCATTATGACAAAGCGCCCGCTGCGGGCGGGCTGCAGCGGGGAACCGCTAATCACAGGGAAAAATGAGTGTTAGGCATGCGACCGAAGTTTAGCACGGGTACTGGAGGGACCCGGGTTTCCGGCGACGCCAATACTGAGGCTTGGCGGTAACATCTGACACGGGCCGACCCCGTGGCCTAAACGCGCATGACCGCAAAGTCCGGATTTTTAGGATTGACCACCAGCCGTTGGTTGCCCGGATCGATGATGCAATCCATTGCTTCTATCGGAACGACACCAATGAGCGGCTCATCCCCCAGCACGAATGCATTCGTTACGCAGTCGCGGTTCTCAAAGTCGATCCGGATGGGAGCGACTACCGGGACCGTGACCCAGGAGGCATCTGCAATTCTGATGCGCGTCGAATAGACCTCCGTCGTGTCGAACCCGAGTTGTCTCGCGACGGACTCGGGGATGCATAACGGCGTCGCACCGCTGTCGACCAACGCCTCCACCTCCACGCTTGCACCGGTAAACATATTTGTGAGCTTCAAGCTCGCGTAGGTCAGTCCCATTGACGCTTCCTGCGAAGTCGATGTCGCAGGGGATGATAGGGGTGGCGATGTCTTCATGGCAGTCCGTCAGGTTGCGAGTGTTGGCAATTTCGCAAGCGTGCATCGGCCTGCTCCCAACCGCAAACGACAGCAGTCGTACCCTTGACAGCCACCCCGAAACGCAACTACCCCACGTGCGCTGCGAACCCGGTCCGCCCCGGTGCAACCTCCGCCCGTAGAGTCAGCTCCGGTATAACGTAATCCCCCGCATTCTGCGGTCGAAACGCAATCGGAGTTGTGTCCCACAACGTATCCAAACGTTTCCCGAGAGCCGCGCAAATCCCGGAATAGCGCGCCTCATCCATGCGCCCGGTCCGATAGACCACGAATGGCGGTAACACATCGAACCCGGGGTAGTACAGAACCCCATGTTGGATAGGGAACAAGATGTCATCGATGGGGCCATTGACGCCCCGCGGGCCGTAGTGAGATTCCCACCCACCGGCAGTCACAATCAACATCGCGCGTTTTCCCTCCAGGGTGCCTTCTCCATAGCGGTCGCCCCAACGCTTGTCCGAATGTTCGCCCACCCCGTACCCAAAGCCGTACGCAAAGACGCGCTCTACCCAGCCTTTGAGGATCGCCGGCATCGAGAACCACCACAGCGGAAACTGCAGTATCAGGGCGTCTGCCCACATCATCTTTTCCTGCTCGAGCGCGATGTCCGCGCTCTGCAGCCCGTTCGCATACGCGCGCTTGGAATCCAGCGCCGGGTCAAAGCGCGCGCCGGCCTCCCGGCCCGTGCTGTCATTTACATCCAGCGCTGCCTTCCACTGCATGGCATACAGGTCTGACACTCGAACCGTGTGTCCCGCCTCCTCGAGGCGTCGCACTGAAAAGTCCCTGAGCGAGCCATTCAACGACCTGGGCTCCGGATGAGCAAACACGAGAAGCATCTTCATGACTGCAGCCTTTAACGATGGGAGAACTGCAGCGTAGGTTCGAGCCAGGTATATTGGAAATGAATTTCCACTATACGAGGTATTAACGTGGATAATCTGCGGCGACTGGATCTGAACCTGCTGGTCACGCTCGACGCGCTGCTCGCGGAAAACAATGTGACCCGCGTGGCCCAACGGCTGAATTTCTCCCAACCGGCCGTGAGTGTGCATCTCGCGAAGCTGCGGCAAATCTTTGCAGATCCACTGTTGCTTCCGGGACCGCGGGGAATGCGGCCCACCTCCAGAGCGGATGAGTTGCGCGAACCCCTGCGGCAGGCCCTGGATGCACTGGAGCGCGCGGTGGCACCGGCCACCCCCTTTGATCCTGCCGACGCATCCCATACCTGGCGCGTCGCTGCGGCAGATTACAGTGAGTCGGCGATCGTGCTGCCCGCGTTGGCCGGGTTGCGCAAAGCGGCGCCGGGTACTCGGTTGGCGCTTACGCAGGTTGTCCCGTCACACATGGCCAAACAAGCGGAGCAGGGTGAAATCGACCTCGCATTTCACACCAGCGAGGAGGGCGTTCCTGCGCTCCATCGTCGCACGCTTTTCACGGAGCGATATGTACTCGTAGGTCGCGCGGGTCATCCGCGCTTGAAGCGACGGCCAACCCTGGCGCAATTTTGTGCACTCGAGCATGTGATCGTCTCGCCGGATGGTGGCGGGTTTCGTGGCAGCACCGATGAAGCACTTGCGGAGGCAGGTCTGACGCGCAAGGTTGTGTTGTCAGTATCGCACTTCCTGTTCGTGATGTCGGTGTTGGCGAACACGGACCTCGTGGCCATGTTGCCGTCGCGACTGGTTCGCGACACTCGTTCGCTGCAGGTGTTTGAGCCACCTTTGGCGGTGACTGGTTACGAGATGGCCATGTTCTGGCCCGAACGGTGCCATCGCGATTCCGCGCACCAATGGCTACGCGAGTACTTCGCAAAATCGGTATAGCGCGCGTTGGCCCACCGCCCCGGCGCCGCGGTCCCAGGCCGCCTCATTCCCGCGAGGACGCGCCGCAGCCTGCCGCCGCCGACGCGGCAGATTCAGTCCCCTGCGGCATCCGGCTTCGTCTCCAGGTCGCGGGCGGTGAGCCGAACTCGCGTCGGAAGGCACGACTGAAGGCGGTATCTGTTTGATACCCCACTGCCTCGGCAATTGAGGCCAGTGACGCATTGCTGCGGCTGAGGAGATTGGACGCCAGCAGCATTCGCCACTGCGTCAGATACTGTATTGGAGAGCTTCCCACGAGTTGCTGGAAGCGATCCGCCAGTACGGACCTCGATGTTCCAGCTACGCGTGCGAGCTCCTCGACCGTCCAATTGTGCGCGGGTCGATTGTGCAGAGAAGTTAATGCAACACCGACAATGCGGTCGCGAACTCCCGCGAGCCATCCCGTGTCGCCTTCGCGTTGTTCGTTCATGTAGAGGCGCAGGACCTCAATGAACAACACTTCGGCCAGCTTGGACAGCACGCCGGCACCGCCTGGACGAGGTGAGCGCGCTTCCGCCAACGCGTAACGAACAGATGCCTCGAGCCATACACCCGCGTTTGATCCTCGTACGTTCACCTTTACGAGGGGCGGAAGACCCGCCAACAAAATCCGCGCGAGTCGGGCATCGCACGCCAGGTAACCGCAGACCAACCGCGTTGTCGCGCCCCCGCCGCCATAACTGAGCTGCCGTGGCCGCCGTGCCAGGACCGCATCCAAACGTGCACCCCGGGCGGGCGGCAAGCCGGGTTGGGACGTCATGCAGTGCGTGTCTCCGGAGGGGAAGACGACGACATCGCCGGCAATCAACTTTACCGGTGGCTCACTGCCCATCTCAACGTAACATTCGCCTTCCGTGACCAGATGGAAAATGACTATGCGTTCCGCACCAGGCTCGAGTATGGGGGCCGCCGCCGCAGCCGTCGGTGACCTGTAACACCACGGCGCGGTGAATCGGGCATTGATGAAGATCGCCCCGATCAGTTGAACCACGCGCAGCGTTTCCGACAACGCATCCATCAGGCGCCTTCGACCTCGATACGCAGTTCAATCGGAGTGACGTCCTGTACCGCACAGGACACCGGTGAGCAGCGGTTGGATCGTTCGACCAACAACCGTAGACGCTCCGCAGTTGTACCGTCAGCCGCGGCGATCCTTACGTGTAGTTGTACATCCGAGGGCCCCGCTGTCACTCGCTCACCGTTGGTGTCCGCCATTTCGAGCAGGCCGCGGACGTCGGAGCGACTGGATGCAACAATCTCGAGCGCCGACAACTCGATGCCCTCAGTGGCCGCCGCCATGGCGATTCGCGTCGCGACACAGGAGGCGAGCCCTGCGCGCAGCAGCCAGCCCGGTGTGACTGCGCTACCCTCGCCACCCATTTCAGTGGGCAGGTCGCTGGCAAACTGGGTTCCGTTCGCGTGGCTGGAAATGACCTTTGTGCCGCCATCCCAACGCGCGGTCGCCGGTGCGTCAGCATGAAGTCCGGTCTTCGGACTGCGGAGTAGGACCTTCTCCACCCGTTTCAACGCCGCTGCAATGTCCGCCACGTTTACTACCGCCTTTGCCCCGACCTCAGGCAATTCTGGGCGGATTGCCCGCAATTTCCTAGAGGTCGCTGCGCCCGCACAGGGTCCGCTGGATGATCGGGCAACACTCCCGGACGCTAGGGTAAGCCGGTAAGCCGCGAAACCCCGCGACATTCCACGGGACCGGGACGCGCCCACGGCACGCACGAGACCTCGCGACACCGCACGAGAGCCGGCGACACCCCCCGACACGCCGCTATCCCGCGCGCGCTCCGCCGGACGATCGGTCAGGGATCACCGACTCCCGGGTAGGACCCCGGCCCGCAAAACAAGGACAGTGCGCGCCACGGGGCCGGAGCCCCCCATACCAGGAGTATTTACCGTGAACGCAGCCCCAGCCACCCTGAACACACCCCTCGATCTCGCCGCTTTGAAGAAGCGCCAGATGTCCACTTGGGCCAGCGGCGATTACGCCGTCATCGGCACCACTTTGCAGATCGCCGGCGAAACGTTAGCCGAAGCTTGCGACGTCAAATGGGACGAACAGGTGCTCGATATCGCAGCGGGCAACGGCAACGCGACCCTCGCAGCTGCCCGTCGTGGGGCCAGGGTCACGTCAACGGATTACGTGCCGGCGCTGCTCGAGCGCGGGGCCGAACGGGCTCGGGCTGAGCGTCTCAACGTAACATTTCAGACAGCCGACGCCGAGGCGCTGCCATTCGAGGACGGAAGCTTTGATGTGGTGCTGTCGACTTTCGGCGCCATGTTCTCTCCCGACCACAACCTCGTGGCGTCAGAGATGACACGTGTTTGCCGCCCCGGGGGTCGAATCGGCCTCACCAATTGGACTCCCGAAGGGTTCATTGGCGAGTTGTTCAAAACGTTGGGACGCCGCCTGCCGCCGCCTGCAGGTTTGCAATCACCTGCCCTGTGGGGAGTTGAATCGCACCTGCAAACACTCTTTGCGCACCGTTCGACTTCCATCGTCACGACGCGCCGGTTGTTCAACTTCCGCTACCGTTCCGCCGCGCATTTCATCGATGTGTTTCGCACGTGGTACGGACCGGTTCATCAGGCGTTCAAAGTGCTTTCCCCGGCCGACGCTGCGGGGTTCGAAAGTGACCTGACCGACCTGTTGAATCGGTTGAACCGGGCGGGATCCGGCGCGCTGGTGGTCCCCAGTGAATACCTGGAAGTGAACATCACCCGGCGTTGAGCGGTGAATCCGAAGCTGCAAGGCCGGGTCCAACGCTATGGTTGGGACCTGGCTGCCGAGGACTACGAGCCGCTGTGGCAACGGCAACTGGCTGACGCCCGATCGGCCCTTTTTTCCGCCGCTTCAATGACCAACGGGGAGCGGGTTCTGGATGTGGCTTGCGGCACGGGGTTGGTTGCGTTTGAGGCGGCTCGTCTCGTGGGGGATGCCGGTCGGGTGACGGGAGTTGATCTGTCTGGAAAGATGGTGGCGGCTGCTCAGCGACGGGCGGCCGATCTTGGGGTTGCGAATGCCACCTTCCAACGCATGGATGCCCAGAAGTTGGAATTTCCGGATGCGAGCTTCGATGTCGTTGTGTGTGCGTTGGGGCTGATGTATGTGCCCGAGCCCGTGGCGGCTTTGAGTGAGATGCGACGGATCCTGCGGCCCGGCGGCCGGATGATTGTCGCCGTGTGGGGCGAGCGCTCGCAGTGTGGATGGGCGCCGTTGTTTGAAATTGTCGATGCGGAGGTCTCCAGTGAGGTCTGCCCGCTGTTCTTTAATCTCGGACAGCAGAACGTGCTGGCTGACCTCTGTGAGAAAGTCGACTTCGATCTGCTCGAGTGTCGGCGACTGCGGTCCACGCTGAGCTACGTTGATGCCGACGAGGCTTGCGATGCAGCCTTTATGGGCGGACCGGTGGCTCTGGCATGGTCGCGCTTTGCGGCGGACACGCGGCAGCGGGTGCGCAAGCACTATGTGAGTGCGATTGACCCATGGCGCCAGGAAAGTGGTTATCGCATCCCCGGGGAATTCGTGGTCGTTGCAGCGCGCAGACCTCTGGGGTTCAATAGGGAATGAAAAATCATCTCAGCATCCCCTTCATTGCCTCGTGTCTGGTTTCTGTGAGCGCGCTTGCTGCGAACCCCGTGTCGGAAATACGGGACTTTCGCACTTCACATCAACAGGAGATCCTCACTCAATACGTGGAGCTGTTGAAGATCCCCAACATAGCCAGCGACCGCGAAGGAATCCGCCGCAACGCCGACGCGATCCTCACCCAAATGCGCCACCTGAATCTCTCCCCGCGCCTGCTCCAATCCACGGCGACACCCGATGCACCTCCGGTTGTCTACGGCGAATGGAAAGTGGCCAGAGCCAAGCGGACATTGGTTCTCTATGCACACTACGACGGCCAACCGGTCAATCCGGCGGAATGGACGACCGGCCCGTTCACTCCCACTTTGCGAACAGGTCCGATTACCGCCGGTGGAACGATCATTCCCGCAGACACGCCGGCGAGTCAATTGGGGCCGGATGTCCGCGTGTATGCGCGCGGTTCCTCGGACGACAAGGCGGGCGTGATAGTCATTTTGAGTGCGATTGATGCACTTCGATCGCTGCATCGCCAACCCGCCGACAATCTCAAAGTCGTCTTTGAAGGGGAGGAAGAGGCCGGCTCGCCCCACCTCCGTGACATCCTGCAGGAGAATCGCGCGCTGTTGGCCGCGGAACTGTGGGTTGTCTGTGACGGTCCCGTCCACCAGTCCGGTAAGAAGCAGGTCATCTATGGCGCGCGCGGTGACATGAACGTCAATCTGACTGTGTACGGGCCCAACCGGCCGCTTCACAGCGGCCACTACGGCAACTGGGCTCCCAATCCCGCTTTGCGTTTGGCACGCCTGCTCACATCAATGAAGGACGAGACCGGCAAGGTTCTCGTATCGGGTTGGTACGACGATGTCTCGCCGTTGGGTGCGACAGAACGGCAGGCAATCGCGGCCGCCGCTGACTACGACGAGACCCTGCGGCAACAACTGGGACTCGCCGCGACGGAGTCCGACCGGCCGCTGAATGAAGCCATTGCGCTTCCATCGCTCAACATCAACGGGATGCGCAGCGGGAATGTCGGTGATCAGGCCACCAACATGATTGCGGAAACCGCCACCGCAGTACTCGATCTGAGGCTGGTGGTGGGCAACGATCCCCAGCGGCAGTATCAGAAGCTGCTCGCTCACGTTCGCGCGCAGGGATATTACGTGATCGAGCGTGAGCCAACCGCGCAGGAGCGCCTCGCTCACCCGTTAATCGCAACGATGTATGCCAAACCGGGTAGCTACGCGGCCGCGCGCACGCCGATGGATGATCCATTCGCTCGCGCGATCGCAACCTCGGTTCGTGCCACTTCCGATCAGCCGCTCGTGGAGCTTCCCACTTCAGGCGGAAGCCTGCCCCTTTCAATCATCAACGAAGCGCTCGGCACGCGGTCGATCGTGGTCGGCATCGCCAACTACGACAATAACCAACACTCGGCCAACGAGAATCTGCGTCTCGGCAACCTGTGGGACGGGATCGACACCTACGGCGCGCTGTTAACACATGCGCCGCTGTCCCGAACCCACTAGAAGCGCAGTCCCACGCTGATGGGTACGAACTGCATCTTGTCGTCGCGGGGAGCGATCTGCAGATAGCGTGCCTCCAGGAAGAATGAAGCACCATCAGCGTACGCGATCTCCCACCCGAGCCCCGCATTCCAGGAGCTTCGCCACGGGCTCGTCG
>JAXDQF010000290.1:0-32295 GCA_034668025.1 Gammaproteobacteria bacterium
CACGGTAACCTTGCAGAGTTCGAGGCCGTAGTCTGTGGTCTGGAGTTGAGTGCAGCGATCACTGACAGTGATTTGGGGGACGTCGTCGTTGCTGACTACGACACGGGATTGGGATTTATCGGATCAAATAGCCGGTGGCGGGATCGTGTCGTGATCTTTACTGAACGGGATAGCGAAGCGAGTATCTGCCATGCCGTGGAGCAAGGCGTGCGTGGTTACCTGTTGGTCGGCTGTAGCGTTGCTGACGTGGCTGCCGCGATTCGCACAGTTCACGAAGGTGAGTGTGCCCCGGCGCCGTTGGTGGCGTCACGGATTGCCGAACGGATCAGGTGGGAAAAACTGACACCAAGCGAGCTCAACATTCTGCGACTGTTGTTCTTCGGGCTCCGCAACAAAGAAATTGCTCGGGCAACATCCCGGACAACGGAAACGGTAAAGACGCATGTCAGAACCATTTTTCGCAAGCTGGATGCGCGTAGCCGGACGCAGGCTGTCATGATCGCGCGGCGGCGGGGAATCCTTCCGGAGGAAGTGAGTGATCGCATGCATCGGCCGGCGAGCTTTCGTGGAGGATCCGGGAATGGCCGCGGACTATCAGTCCCGAGGCCACTCTTGCGGACCACCCCGCCAGCAAAACATTCAGGACTCCAGGAATTGGCTCAGCCGAGATAGTCTCCGGTCGAAATCACTGTGCCGAGGTACCAGCCTATAGCTCATCACTGAACCGCAACCGCTCCTCTCATACCGGCCTCCAGGTGCCCGGTCTGCAGGCACGCAAATGCGACGGACCCCCCACGTGTAAATCTCCAGACCAACTCGCCGGCCTCGCCGGGAGCAAGACTGGCCATGTTGGGTCCGCTGTGCACCATGTCAGGCATCATCTGCATCATGGCCGCGTGCCGGCGCAGTGCGTCCGGTTCGCCCAGGACGAGCTCATGGCGCAGTTTGCCCTGGTTTTGCAATACGAAGCGGATGGTCTCCCCCGTTCGCACTTCGATGTGATCCGGAGTGAATCGCATGGTATCGCTCATGGTCACGGTGATTGTTCGCGACACATGGCGGGGAATTCCCGGTTGGCCTATGACGCTCGCGCCGACTGGTCCCTTGCTGACTCGCATGTTTCCGCGGGCGTCCTGACACACCGGCTGATCGAAGTAGTCGTCATCTTCATCATCCTGCTGACGGCAGATTGCCGGGGCCCAGGAATTAAAGCGCCGTGCGAGCGCATCTGCGTGTTCCATCCAGAATACTGTGTCGATGCGCAGCGCATCGGCCAGATTGGACTTTGACGAAGGCAGCTCGTCGGTAAGCCGTGCCTGCAACAGCGCGAGCGCGGCGCGGTTGGTGGGACCATAAGTGAGGTGCTCGGATAGCACCTTCTGCCGCTCCGACGAGCTTGCGAATGCAATGAAGCGATAGGCGTCGTCGCGCTTGGGCGAACCCTTGGGAATTGCCCAACTGTCCATGTCATAAAGACTTTGCCGCCAGGAGATCCGTGTGTGTTGGTTGCGTTGCTGCTCGGGATCGAACCACAGGGTGTAGGCGGAGCTCATGCTTACCCAACCGGCTGCCAACAGCGCTGCCGGCTGCGGGGCGGCCTCCCACCAGATGACGTCCTTGCGGATCTGCTCGAGCTTGTGGAAAGCGCGCCGCACGCCCGCTTCAGTCGCGAGAGTACGGTAGACATCGTTGGGATCAACACCATCGGCCAGCAGCGCGATCTCCAGTGTATATTTGGCGCTGCGCCTGAGTCCGCGTTTGCCCGGGAATTTACGGATGTCCCAGAAATCAGCCCATGAATGTGGTGTAGCGCGGAGTTGGTCAGAATAGACCAGTGCCTGTGACCACGCAAAAATTCCCACGCCACACTGGGAGAGCGCTCCAGGAATGAGATCCTCGGCGTGCGGCACGCGCGCCGGATCGAGCTTTTCAAAAAGGCCTTGTCGGCAACCCTGTTCCAGCGTCCGTGACTCAACTTGCATCACGTCCCAAACCGGGGCGCCCTCGCGCACCATCTGCGAGAGTTCGGTAACCTGACCGTCGTAGGAGAATGAATTTACGACAATCCCCGTCGCCTTGGCGAAAGGCTCGACGTAAGCGCTGACCAGCGCGGCGCGGTCTGCCCGACCGAACGAAATGACTGTCAGGTCGCCGGCCGCCAAGGCGGGAAATGCCGAGAACATTAGAGCGACGCCCACCCATGGGGCGCCGCTCCTGCTTCGTAAGTTCACGGCGGCCTCAGTCGTCGCTATTGTCGCGGGCGATTTCCGCCGCTTCGCCGGTCAATTGCACGATATCCAGTCCGCCCCCCACTCGGTCGCCGCAATAACGAAGTCCACGATTATCGACGTCCGTGTTGTCGCAGGATACATCCAGCGCAGTTACCGTGACGCCATTGATCACCGCACTGCTCGGTTGCGTAAACTCATTCACCGGCGCGATAAAATGCGCGACTTCCTTGGGATGGTAGGGATCGCGGATGTCAGTGACGCGAATGCCGGCGTCGAACCAGGCGCTCGTGAGCAATCGGCCGTAGGAAGGGTCTTCAAAATTCTCGGCCGGCGAGTGGACGCCGAAGCGTGTACCGCGTGAACAAAAGTTTGGGCGCGCGGAAAAGTCATCAACAGTGACGCTGGAGATAGGCCATGGATGCTGCTCCGCGCTGGTGCTGCCCCCTTGACCGATCTTGCTCGTAATATCGAGCAGGTACATCAGGTGCGGCGATCCTGTGCAGCGGTTGTCGGTCTCCTCGGAGCTCACAGCGAGAATGTCACGTACGTTGTTGTCCGTGAAATTCCTGTATTGTTTCAAATGGATTCCGTAGATGGGCATGGCCGAGTGGCCGCCCTCTGCCCCGGGCATGTAGATGACACCAATCTGGCCTTGCAGGAGCTCGGCGTCAGTGGGGTGGGCAGGGTCGAGGTAGGAGCCGGTGCCGTAGGGCGGCGGAAGGACCTTGGTGAGGTCGTTGATCTGGATGATGCCGTCGGAGCCAACTCCGTAGGGCATGTATATCCGGTTGATCGCCTGGCCCTTGAAGCTGCTGACCACGATTGGGCCGTGCACCCCGGGCGGCACGACACGGGTGGTTGTTTCAGTTCCCGGCATGAGGAAGGTCGAGCCCGGGTTCTGACCCGGATAGCCGAAATCCATGATGTATTTCGGATGGGCAGGATCGCTGAGATCGTAGATCTTGAGGTGTTGATTCGGGCTGCTATGTGTATTCCAGCCGTCGAAGGCGGGGTCGGTGGGCTTCGTAGCACCCGCGACAATGTAGGCAATGCCGGTCCTGCAGTCCCACCAATTGCGGTGGGTAACATCCTGGCCGGTCACCGGCGTGGAGACCAGTGTTGGATTGGCAGGATCGGTTACATCCCACACTTCGTGGGAAACGGCGCCGTTCTCACGCAGCAGGTACGTATGGCCGTGCAAACCTTTGGGTAGCTCATTACCGCTGCACAACTTCGCCATGCGCGCGCCGCCTTTATCGGCGACCAGATGCTTCAGGTACTTGGGATGGCGGGGATCAGTAACATCAACAATGGAAGTGCCGTTGATTTCCGTCAGATGCGTCAAAGGATTAAACATCTGTCCGTTGAAGTGCCCCGCATACGCGATCACCCTGTTCCCTTGAGTCTGGACAGTCGTCTGGTAGGTAGTGCGGCCTTGCAGGTCGTTGTGCCCGAGCCATTCCGCGTTATAGGTGTCTGAGCCATCGCGGTTGATGTGGCCGCGTGCGGCCGGCGTATCGAGATCGTTTGCCGACCAGGCAGCGACCGATGTCAAAGATAGAGATAGAAGGAGTGGTCGCAGGAAGCGACGACTCGAGCGTATTCGTGTCAGATAGATGCCATTACTTCCGTTCATCATGGTAACTCCCCTTGTGTTTCCATTCGAACATTCACCGCCCCGGGCTTTCGGGGTCGGATCATTGAAATAAGAGCGTGTTGTTTCTGCGCGGCCCACGTCGACCGGTTGCAGCGCCGATCTGAGCGAGGCTTCACCTCCGCGATTTGTTATATTAACAATGTAATATATGAGCCAAATTCGCAGCAATTGCAACTGAGGCGATGAAGTTATGCATGGCTGGCTGCGGGGACGTCTCCGAGAGCCCCGATTTAGCCCTGTGCGACTCATGTTATCTAAAGTTTTCTAAACTACTAAAAACATACGTATCGTTGTCTGACCTAACGGCGACAGTGATATACAACAAACTCGATCGAGGGATTGGGTGGGTGGCTCAGGAATTATCGGAAAGAGAGCCAAAGCTCAGACTGGAGAAGACGGTCTCGAAATCTGTTTCCCAGATGCGTCTCGAAGGTGAGGCGTCATGTCTCAGATCGGTGAGCTTGACCAGTGCGCGCAGGGCAGTGTTGACTCAGGCCGGAGTTGTATTGCGGCGCGCAAACAGGCCGTCATCGAAAGGTCATGCAAAGTCAAAAGCGAGATACTCCGCGCGGAAATACTCCGGCCCCGCTGGCAACATAATCGCTGGATGTAATGCGTCGCACCATGTTAAACGGGGAATCTGCTCGTGATGAGTGGACATTACCACTCGAGTCTCGTCGCGCTGTCAGTGGCGATTGCGGTCATCGCATCCTATACAGCGTTGGATCTTGCCGGTCGCGTCGGCGACAACCGCTCCTGTGTCGTGGGACTGGCTGTGCAGGTTTCCATCGACCCGGCGATTGCGGGCCTGCCGCGCCAGGGCCTCCGGGCGTTGAGGATGCGTCCATGCAACAGATAGTGACGCCGCGTGCAGTTCAGGACTTGGAGACTGCGCTCGTGTCGGAACGGGCCGAGCGCAGGTGGCTGCAAAGCGAGTTTGACGTGCGCGATGCTGCGCTCGATGCAGCCCCATCAAAACTCATGATTATCGATGTGGCCCGGCGCAACTGGAAAATCGTATACCTCAATCGAGCTGTCTGCATACAACATGGATATCAGGCTGCCGAGCTTTTGGGAAGCAACCCGCTCAGGCTCATTTGCCTGAGCGAAAGCAAGGTGCCATTGGGCCGAATTCTCGCCGCGGTGCAGCAGGGCGCGCAAATCAGCGTCGAGCTGGTAGGACTCCGGCGAGACCACACTACATTTTCATTGGGCATGAGCATGACGCCGGTGCCCGGAGATGCGGCAGATCGACGTTTCTACGTTTGTGTAGGGGCTGATATAACGGCTCGGCTGGCCCAGGAGCGGGCGCAGCGCGAGCTGCAAGAGCAGCTCATGATGGAAATGCAGAAACGCGAGCGCATGGCAATCGAGCTGCGCCTTGCGCAGAAGCTCGAATCCGTCGGGCGGCTGGCTGCCGGGATCGCACATGAAATCAACACTCCGGTTCAATACATCGGCGACAGCGTTGCCTTCCTTCGGTCGGCCGCTGCAGACCTGGAGCGCCTGCGAGCCGAATATCAGCGTGCGATTGCGCGTCTCGTCCGGGGCGACCCTCAGGCGGCGGTTCTGGCCGACACCACCGCGGCTGAGACGGCCATCGACGTCGAATTCCTGACATCGGAAATTCCGAAGGCGTTCGAGCGGACACTCCAGGGAGTCGAACGCGTGGCCGCAATTGTGCGGGCCATGAAAGAGTTTGCCCACCCTGACAGTGCGCAACACGCGTACGCCGATCTGAACGACGCCATCCTGACTACTCTGACAGTTGCTCACAATGAGTATAAATATTACGGCCGGATCGAGACTCGATTCGGCGAGGTGCCGCTGGTCAGCTGCAATGTGGGGGAGTTGAACCAGGTCTTTCTGAATCTCATTGTGAACGCAGCGCATGCGTTGGCTGATTCGGGTAAAGATGTCTGCCAGGGTGTGATTACGGTCAGCACGGCACTCGAGGGCGATGAGGTGGCGATCTCCATCGCCGACAACGGTTGTGGCATTCCACCGGAGAACCAGGAGAAAATCTTCGACCTGTTCTTCACCACCAAGGCGGTCGGCCGCGGCACGGGCCAAGGGCTCGCCATAGCGCGTGCCATCATCGTGGAAAAACATGGTGGCCGTATCGATTTACAAAGCTCTGTGGGCCGCGGGTCCACCTTTACCCTTCATCTGCCTGTCAAGGGCCGCGCCTTGTCCCAGGACGCAACGCAAGGACAATGATTCCTGACTAAAGTCACAGGCCGTCGATTTTTTTCATGACTTCTGACACTGCCGGGCGAGCACGTGGACGAGCACACTTTCGCCCATGGAAGTAATCGCGACAATCACCTGGTCAGCCGCAGTCACGTGCGTCGTTGCGCTCATCGGGATCATCTGGAACCATGCCGAACGCGCGGACGAGGCATCATGAGTGCAAAGATCATCCCATGGCGACCGCGTACCCCTGTTACAGAACTGAAGCCCACGGTGTATCTGCCCGCTCTCATCGATGGCCAGGTGACGGTCCACGCCCTGATCGAAGGGCTTGCCTCGGCGGGCTTGCTGCTGCAGCACGATCCCGCCACGGGGAAATTTCTCATCCTCGCTCGACAGTAGGTTTCCGCTGAGCGCTGACGGTGCTGACGGTATCGTGTCCGTACCAACGCGCGCGAACCGCACCCTGGCGCGTCGGTGCCAGGGCGAATCTCAAATGTAAATTCGCCGGATTCCCGGGCACCGCTATAATGGTCCTTGGAGCGAGGAGCATGACTGACCAGCCGGAATATGCGACGTTCGAGACCAAGCATGGCTTCGTCGCCGTTGCGTGGAGCCAGAACGGTGTGAGCAGACTGCGGTTGCCCGCGCAGACCGAGCAATCGGCCGAGATGGCGATCCGTCGGCGCTTGCCCCTGGCACAACGCGCCATCCCCCCTGCACCGATCGCCCGTCTCATCCGCGATATCGTGCGTTACTTCGACGGTGAGAGGATCGACTTTTCCGGTGTGCCGGTCGATCTCGGATTGCAGGATCCCTTCTTCTCGCAGGTCTATGCTGAGATCCGGAAACTGGGTTGGGGTGAGACGACCACCTACGGTGCGGTAGCCAAGGCCCTTCGCGCGGAACCGCAAGCTGCGCGAGATGTTGGACAGGCAATGGCAACCAACCCCGTACCTCTGATCGTCCCATGCCATCGCGTCCTTGCCGCGGGCGGAAAGATCGGGGGTTTCTCAGCACCTGGTGGATCCAGCTCTAAAGCGAGGATGCTCGAGATAGAGGGGGTGGCGATAGCTTCAGAGAAGACCGACGCTGCTCCCGGGATCCCTCCAGAGCAGACTGGCTTCAGCTTTTGAGGTCGCCGCGGGTCTAAGACTGCCCGCCCAAACCCGCCTAAACGTTGAGGCATGCGCATTGCTGATATTCAACCTGACCGTTATCCAACGGCACAGAGGATGTCGCTCATGCAATTCACTATCAACGGCCGGCCGATGAGCGTTGACGCGGATCCGCGCACCTCACTGCTGGATCTGCTGCGGGACCATCTTCACCTGTATGGTGCAAAAAAGGGCTGCAACCAAGGGGCATGCGGCGCGTGCACGGTCCTGGTCGATGGAGGCGAACGCATCCTGTCCTGCTTGGCGCTGGCGGCACAATACGACGGTCGCGAGATCACCACCATCGAGGGGCTCGCTGACGAGCATGGGCTTCACCCACTTCAGGACGCATTTATCGAGCATGACGGCTTCCAGTGTGGATATTGCACGCCTGGGCAGATTTGTTCGGCAATCGGCATGATTGCTGAGCTGAAGCGTGGGGTGCCTAGCCACGTCACCGACGATGTATCGTCGAGCCACATACGTCTCAATAGAGAAGAACTACGTGAGCGGATGAGCGGCAATCTTTGCCGTTGCGGTGCCTATAACGGAATCGTTGATGCAATCGTCGAGACGTATGCGGAGGCAACGACATGACTCCGTTTACCTACTCACGTGCCCGGGACGTTGCCGAAGCAGTCAAGCTGGGAGGAGCGAGCGCCGCTAAGTATCTCGGCGGGGGCACCAATCTCGTCGACTTGATGCGCGAGACTATCGAGCGGCCAACATCCCTGGTCGATGTCACAGGCCTGTCGAGCGCAATAGAAGAGCGAGCTGATGGCTCTTGGCTGATTGGAGCGGCGGCCAAAAATACTGCTGTCGCCGAACACCCGGTGATTCGCGAGCGCTTCCCGGTGCTGACGCGGGCGATCGTTGCGGGCGCTTCGGCGCAGATCAGGAACATGGCAACCGTGGGTGGCAATTTGATGCAGCGTACGCGCTGCACCTATTTTTATGACGACGACGGGTCACGATGTAACAAGCGCGAACCGGGCCAAGGATGCGATGCAATCGGAGGATTCAACCGGATGCATGCCATCCTGGGCGCATCGGATCAGTGTATCGCCACCCACCCTTCCGATATGTGCGTCGCACTGTCAGCGTTAGGGGCCGTCGTTCACCTGAAGTCAACGGGCGGGGAGCGGACGCTGCCTCTGACTGATTTTCACCGGTTGCCCGGCAACCAACCTCAGATCGAGACGGCGCTCGAGCCAGGCGAGCTCATCACCTTCGTTGAGTTGCCGCCGCTCTCCTTTGCCAGGTATTCAACCTACCGCAAGGTGCGCGACCGTGCTTCATACGCCTTTGCATTGGTCTCCGTTGCAGCCGCAGTTGCGCTCGAGGGCGATAGGATCAAAGACCTTCGACTGGCGCTGGGCGGCGTAGCAACAAAGCCATGGCGCTCATGGAAAGCCGAAGAGGCACTGAAGGGACAACGTCCGTCCGTTGCTAACTTCCGCAGCGCTGTCGACGCCGAACTGGCTGGCGCCAAAGCGCTCAGTGAGAACGGCTTCAAGATAGACCTGGCTCGCCGCACTGTTGTCGCAGTGCTGTCAGACCTGACGGGAGTTTCAGCATGAGCGTCATTTCAAATGTAGTGCAGGCTGTCATGACAAAGGCGATCAAGCTCGCCCCGAACAGTTGGCTGCCGGGCGGCGAGCCTGATCCGTTGATCAAACAGTCTCGCGGACTCATCGGCGGCTCCATTTCGCGCATCGATGGGCCGCTGAAGGTACAGGGTAAGGCGAAATTCGCTGCTGAATTCCCGATCGACGGCATGGTCTATGCGGCCGTGGCGTTCGGTACCATTCCTAAAGGCCGGATCGTTTCGATCAACACCGATGCGGCTCGAGCTGCTCCCGGTGTCGTGTGGGTGATGACCTACGAAAACGCGCCGCGAATGAAGCCGGTGCCGCTGTTTCAGTCGCAGCCGAAGGCCGCCGGGCCCGACAGTTTGTCGGTCATGCAGGACGATCAAATCCATTGGAATGGTCAGGCGATCGCGGTCGTATTGGCGCAGACACAGGAACAGGCGGACTACGCCAAATCACTGATCCAGGCCAAATACGCTCCCGAGCCGGCCGTGACTGAGTTCGTACGAGCCAAAGAGCGTCACACTGAGGTCGCCAGGTTTCAAGGCGAGGAATTGAAGGTAGAGCATGGCGATGCGCGCAAAGCACTTGCCAATGCGGCGCGAAAAGTTGACCACGTTTATCGCACGCCGCGTCACAACCATAACCCGATCGAGCTCCATGCGGTAACGGTCGCGTGGCGTGGTGACGAGTTGATGGTCCACGACGCCTCTCAGGCGGTGGTACAAACGGCCTGGACGATTGCGCAGGTCTTCGGCATCGAGGAAAAGCAGGTTCACGTCACCTCGCCCTATGTTGGCGGCGGCTTCGGATCGAAGACTTTGTGGCACCATCACATCCTGGCCGCCGCGGCCGCCAGAGCTGCCGGGCGGCCAGTGCGATTGATGTTGTCCCGCGAAGGTGTCTACCGCACTGTCGGCGGTCGTACAATGACTGAGCAGCGCGTCGCGATAGGGGCATCGCAAGACGGGCGCTTCGAGGCCCTGATCCACACCGGTGTGGCTCCTAAGACTGCATACAACAACATGCCCGAGCCGTTCACACTCTGCTCGCGCCACCTCTATGCCTCACCCCACCTGCTCCTCACACAAGATGTGACGATGCTCGACATGCTCGCCAACACTTTCATGCGCGCGCCGGGCGAGTCAGTCGGCACTTTCGCGATTGAATCAGCAGTTGACGAAATGGCGGTCGAGCTCGGTATCGATCCGGTTGAGTTGCGCATCAAGAATGAACCCGAAAAAGACCCCGCCGAGGGCCTGCCGTTCTCTTCGAGGAATCTCGTACAGGCATGGCGTGCGGGCGCCGAGAGCTTTGGGTGGTCGAAGCGAAACGCCACTCCAGGTGCAGTACGCGACGGAGAGTGGTTGGTTGGCATGGGTTGCGCTACTGCGACTTATCCTTACTACCGGATGCCTGGCGGAGTTGCCCGCCTGACGCTGACCCACAATGGACACGCACACATTGAGGTGCCTGTGCACGAAATGGGCATGGGCACGCAAACGACTTTGACCATTGTGGCCGCGGAACGGCTCGGGCTGCCAATGGAACAGGTGACTGTCGCATATGGCGACTCTGGTTACCCGGGGATGTTCCTCGCGGGAGGCTCGTCCCAGTCGGCTTCCGCTGGTGCCGCACTCGTGGCTGCGCATCGCGAGCTGGTGACCGAGCTGTTGAAGCTCGCCGGCAAGGACTCGCCCCTGTCGGGTCTCAAAGCAAGCGACGTGGGAAGCCGCGACGGTGGGTTGGCGGCGCTCGATGATGACAGTCGCTTCGAGAGCTATACTTCGATTCTGGCTCGCGCGAAGCGCGAATACCTCTCAGTCAAAGGAAGTGCTGCCGCGCCTACCGAGCTCAAGCATTGGTCGATGCATTCTTTTGGCGCTGTGTTTTGCGAGGTGCGTGTCAACACAGTGACCGGCGAGCTGCGCGTCAGCCGTATTCTCGGTTCCTACGACTGCGGTCGTATCCTCAATGCCAAAACCGCACGAAGTCAATTTCGTGGCGGCATCATCATGGGACTCGGCCTGGCGATGATGGAGGAGACGGAGTTTGATGAGCGCAACGGCCGGATCATGAATCCGAGCCTGGCCGAATATCACGTCCCAGTGCACATGGACGTGCCCGAGATCGATGTGATGTGGACCGACATTCCCGATCCACATACCCCCATGGGTGCGCGTGGCATAGGGGAGATCGGCATCACTGGCGTGGGTGCAGCGGTAGCGAATGCCGTCTACAACGCCTGCGGCAAGCGCGTGCGCGAGTTGCCGATTACTCTCGACAAGTTGCTCTAGATGCTCACTTCCTATGGTTCTTCACCCTCGTCTGTGGCAACCCCTTGCGGCCGCGCTGGTAGTAACATATTTCGACGAGTGTCGGCCATAGTTGCAGGGAGCCTTTGATGACACTGACAACGTCATCAACTATTCGCCGCAGGTTGTGCTGGAAGAAATCGGGCTCGAATGCGTAGAAGGCCTTGTGCAGGTTTGTCGCAAATAGACGCAACGCTGCAGCGCGCTCCGGGTCCGTAGCGCGGTCTGCGGCCGCCAGCGCCTGTGCGTGCAGCCCCTGAATCTTCTGCAGGATCTCTTCCGCATCCTGCGCGGTAACCTCTCCGTCGTAGTCGAAAGCGATACCCAACTCGTCCAGGCGTGAGATCGATGCCTTCACTTTGCGCTTGAGCAGGTTGGAAACCTCCTCGTTCATGATCTCCGCCGCCGAGCCGGTAAGAGTGACGCTCGGCTTGCAGGAGCCAACGGTTGCCGGTGCCGCGGGTTGGCAGGTAGAGATTCAGCCGGTCTGCGCCGCGCCGTGGCCGCATCCGCCAAAGACAGCGCCAGGGCAACTCGACCCGCATGGATTGTGCTGACGTACATATTCGTTACCTCCGTGCCGAAATAATCGGCGCCGCCAGGCCCATTGAAAAGACATCGCGGTGTGAGCATTTTGGCGACGGATCCCGTACGTCCTGCACCGTGGTCGCCCCACATCCGCCCCGGGATGGCCAATTTCTTAACGGCACTGTGTCTAGCTGCTGTCCGCGGTTTGCATGACCATAGTCAACACGAGAATGGCCAACATGAGAACGGCGCTGTCGCCGTCTCGGTGGTCAAACTGGAGAAGGTGTCATGTCAGCAAGAGTCATCATGTTTGTCGCGGTCGCCGCGCTCGCCGCCGCGACTGCCAACGCGGGAACGGGATGCAATCCCCAGGCTACGCCGGAGTATCCCTATTGCCTGCGCCTCGTAGACTCTCTCAGACCAGAGAAGCCCGGCCAGATGCGTGTATTCGCAGCCGACGGCTCAGAATTCAACGCAGGTCAAGCTCAGTGGATGAAAGCACAGCTGCGAAAGGTGGAGCTACTCTGTGCTCGCGACACCGACAGCGATCGTGCGCAGGCAGCGAGGTTGCTCGCAGGCGTGGAGGAGCTGCTGAGATCTCATCAGCATCGATCCTGACCGATGTGGGGAGTGATTGACAATGGTTCTGCGAGACATGTTGGTATCTGCCGTGACGACCGCATTGATGCTGGCGGCGGTCGCAGCTGCAGAGACGCCGACGCCAGGGGCGGAAAGTGAGAACGTGCCGTCCGAATCCGTCGCGCCGGGCGCGACGGATTCGGAGCAGTCAGCTGAAGTTGTCATCACCGCGCAAAAACGCGCTTCTACGGTGCAGGAAACACCGATCAGCATTGCGGCGGTCAGCGGCGAGGATTTGCGGGCCCGCGGCGTCCCTTCCCTCGCCGCGCTGGCGCAGGGCACTCCCGGCGTTTCGCTGAAGAGCGAAGGGCCGAGTCAGACGGAGATCGAAATGCGGGGCATGACCTCGAGCGGCGGCAACTCCGCGACGGTCGGCTTCTATCTCGACGATATTCCCCTGGCTGGACCCGCCAGCGCTCAAAATGGTCACGTGGTGATCGATCCCGACCTGTATGACCTGAATCGAATCGAGATTCTGCGCGGGCCGCAAGGCACGCTGTTCGGATCAGGGTCGATGGGCGGCACGGTCAGATTGATTACCAACCAGCCGAACCTGTCACAGTTTCAATCGAGCGCACAGAGCGTTCTGTCGGGTACCGACGGTGGCGGGTTCAATCACAAAGACAGTTTGATGATCAACCTCCCGCTGCTAGACGACACCCTGGCGCTGCGGGTGGTGGGGACAGAAAATCATACCAGCGGCTGGATCGACCGCATCGTGGTGAACCCTTTTCCATTGGCCGGCGGAAATCCAGTCGGCACCGTGCGAGGCGACGTTCAGAACGCCCCCGTTGAGAACCGATATCCGGGCTCGAATGCCTATCAGACCTATGCGGCACGCGTGACTTTGTTGTGGAAGCCGACGGATGATCTGTCGATCGCGCCGTCATACTTCCACGTATCCAGCACTCAAAACGGCATCAGTGCCTATGACAGCACTCCCGGTAGCCTGGCTCACTACCAACCTTTCGACATCGCTGAGCCGCTCACCGATTCGCTGGCGGCCTACAGCCTCAATGTAAACTACAAGTTCCCACTGTTCGACCTGACATCGAGTACCGCGCGCTGGAGCCGGAACTCCACTCAGGTGGAGGAGGCCGGCGAAGCTTTCAATAATCCGCTCGAAGGCATCACCTATAACTCCAACAATGGTCTGCCGAACCCTGGATTTTACGGCCCGACAGGGTCCGGCCCGGAGCACGGGATCGAAAATGATCCCTCCCACCAGTTCAGTGAGGAGCTGCGATTGACTTCGACGGGGAACGGACGCCTCAGGTGGGTTACGGGGCTCTACTACAGCGACTTCTATTCTCTGTGGGACTTCAACGGTACGACACCCAATTACGCCGCGTTTATGGATCTCGGCACGCTTGCGCCGGCAACCACTCCGAACTGGTTCGATTCCTACTCGCCCACCACGCTCAAACAGTACGCGGGCTTCGGCGACGCCACTTATGCCTTGACCGATGAGCTCGACGTCGATGTCGGCGCTCGCGTGAATCATTACGATTATCGCTTCTCGTCCTGCATCAGCGGCTGGGGATCGGGCAACGGGGCTGCGACCCCCTCGTGTTCCGGTCGCATCGCGCTGTCGTCTACCAGCTTCAACCCGAAGTTCAATCTATCCTACAAGCTCAGTCCGGATCTGATGATGTACGCAACCGTGGCGAGCGGCTTTCGTCCCGGCGGGGGCAACGCCGTCTATCCGACCACGGGTGCCGCCTGGGGAGGGGCTTTCAAGCAGCAGGGATACACCGGCGGCAAGTGGCCCACCTCATACGAACCGGACCGTGTTTTGAGCTACGAGGTCGGCGAGAAAGCCAGAATGCTCGACCGTCGCCTGACCGTGAACGCGAGTGTCTACTATGAGGATTGGCGCCACGTCCAACTGGAGTCGTTCCCCAACGACTGGGCGCTGAACATCAACGGCAACTATGCCCATATCTACGGCGCCGACATCGACATGCGCGCCGATCTGGGGTCGGGACTTCAGCTCGAGGTCGCAGCCGGTTACCTATATGAATATTTGGACGGGGGTCCGCACTGGGTGATTGCCCCCATCCACAAGCTGCCGGATGTCGCACCGGTGAGTGGTAATGCCGCCCTGAGTTATACCAGGGCGCTCGGTAGCGCGTACACACTCACGGCCAGATTGGAGGCTACCTACACCGGCCCCCGCTACTCGATCTCTTTCCCGGACCCTTACGAATTCACCGGAACGTATATACAGTTGCCTTCGTATACCCTGGCCAATATCCGCATCGGCGTTGAATTTCGCGATAAATGGAGCGCTACCGCGTTTGTCAACAACGTCACCAACAAGCAAGCTCAGCTGGAAAGCATGTTCACGGAAAACGAGCCGCAACCTAGTTTTACCCGCATTGAAACCAACCAGCCGCTGACTGCCGGCATCGATCTGAGCTACCGCTTCTAAAGGCGACCGTGCCGGCGAGGCGGCTACCGCACTTGCGGCGATTGAGTCAGTGGTTCGCCCTCGTCGGTGCAAAGCCGGTAACCCAGCCCGGTCTCCGTGAGCAAATAGCGCGGCCGCCGCGCATCGGGCTCCAACTTCTGACGCAGTTGCTTGATGATTATCCGCAGGCTCCGCGTATCATCAACCCGGTCCGGCCCCCAGATTTCCCGCATCAGGTGTTGCTGTCGTACTACCATGCCCGCCTGCTGCGCGAGGCATTCGAGAACCCGGTACTCGAGAGGTGTCAAATGAATGGTCCCCTGAGGTCCTCGACTGAGTCTGCTGGCCAGTTCAACCCTCACGGGCCCGAGTTTGAGAGTTAATGTTTGATCAGCACGGCGGGCACTTCGGCGCAGCCCCGCTCGGACGCGAGCCAACAGTTCCGGCTCGGAAAACGGCTTCGTAATGTAGTCGTCCGCGCCGGCGTCCAAAGCCGCTACCTTCTGATGCTCCATGGTGCGCGCAGACACGACTATGATCGGAACGGGTGACCACGCCCGCACGTTTCGAATCACGGTCAGGCCGTCGATATCGGGAAGCCCGAGATCCATCAACAGCAGGTCCGGTTTGTGTCTGCGAATCTCGGTTTCCGCGCGGGCACCGGTGTCAGCTTCAATGAGCTCGTAGCCTTCCCGTGCAAGAATTACTCGCAGGACGGTGCGTATGGTTTGCTCGTCCTCAACGATCAGAATGCAATGCGTGGAATGCGTCACTGCCGACGAAGAATAGGTCCGGGCCTGTTAACGGATAGTTAATAAACGGAAGTAGGGGCTCGCGCCGCAGGAGCGAGCGACGGGGGCCGTGCTGCCTCGATGAGCCGGCGTGCGCCGATTCGCGCCACGCCGGATGCTGATGCCGGACATTCCCGCTCGCCTTCGAGAAATCCCCCGGCGCGTCGCGCGCACTCCGGCGGAAGGGACCCTCAGGATCCGGAGCTGCGCGACTTCGTTCGCGCTGACTTTGTTTTCGCGATTCCCGTGTCGAACTGCTTTCGGGAGGTGAGTATCTCCTCCAAATGAGCGCGCGCCCACGAACCGAGCGGCTCGACGGCCTCCCACAAAGTGCCGCCGAGCTTCGTCAGCTCATAATCAACACGCTGCGGTGTAGTGGGAAACACCGTCCGCGTAACCAGTCCGTCGCGCTCCAATCCCCGCAGCGTAAAGGTCAGCATTCGTTGCGAAATGCCGCCGACCGCACGCTTGATTTCGTTGAACCGCTTCGGCCCATCGCCAAGCAGGACGATAATCAGCACGGTCCACTTGTCGCCCACGCGAGCCAGGATGGAGCTGAGGGCGCGACAGTCTTCTGTGTTGGGATCGGGGAGTTGTCGGGTCACGGGATTGTGCCTTGGTAACAGATCTGTGCCTTCTTGTGAAACGTAGTACCGGTATATACATTAGTGCAAGTCACATAATGATACCTGTGGAGACAGAGCATGGCTGTTATTTCCGTGATCGTGGGCAGCACCCGCGAGGGCCGTTTCTCGGAGAAGCCCGCGCAGTGGTTTTTGCGCCAGCTGCAGAAGCGCGCAGGGGTCCAGGCCCGGCTGCTCGATCTGCGCGACTTCCCGATGCCGTTCTTCGATCAGCCTGCCACGCCGGCCATGCCGGGCCGTGCGCCTTTTAAACACGAGGTCGTGCAAAGGTGGACCGCCGCGATCGGGCAGTCCGATGGCTTCGTCTTCGTTACTCCCGAATATAACTATGGCACCTCGGCTGTGCTCAAGAACGCGATCGACTGGGTATATCCTGAGTGGAACCGCAAGGCGGCGGCCTTCGTGAGTTACGGTTCTGCGATGGGTGCACGCGCCGTGCAACAGCTTCGCGAAGCGCTCATCGAGCTCCAGGCCGCTCCGATTCGCACCTCGGTTCATATCCCGGTTGCCACATTATGGGCTCACTACACCGGCGGCAATGTAGAAGCCGGACTGGCGGAGCTGGAAGTGAATGCCGAGGCGATGATCGATGATCTGCTGTGGTGGACCGAGGCCTTGAAGACGGCACGCAATCGCGCAGCATGATCGCCGGCCCGCGCCAACGGGTCAAATGACCGGGCGGCGCTGTTGCATCGGGTTTAGTGCGATGCGACCTCCTCCAGCGTACAATATCCGCCAGAATTCCGACGCAACGTAGTACTTGGCATCCTGGTCTGGGGAGGTTGACGCCATCATGGAGCCCATCCGACCGGAAGACCTTCCACGTTGGGTGCCCGGCAAGATCCTGCTGGCGAGCGACACATCGCGTTTCAGCGATGTCGTCTTGCGAAGTTATGAGTACCGGCCGTCGGAAGTCTTCATTCCTCCATTACGGGACTACGGACTGGTCGTGTACAAGCGGGGCCCTACGTCCATGGATCGTCGCGTCGATGGCCCGTGGTCGCGAGAACAATTGGTCCCGGGAAATGTGTCACTGCTTACGCGCGTGGAGCCCTCCTATTGGCACTGGACAGCTGACATAGAAGTCACCCACCTCTATCTGAGCCAGGAAGTCCTGGCGAGAGTTTCAGCCGATGTATTCGATCGCGATATCGCCGATGTGCGGCTGAAGGACGTGCTGAAGGCGGATGACGAGGTGTTGCGGGCGAGTGTTGCCGCCATGGCAGAGGAGGTCCAGACGAACAATCTGGGAGGGCAGCTCTTCGTTGACGCGCTCGCCACGCAGGTATGCATCCAGATCCTACGTCACCATGCGTTCGTGACTTTTCGCGAGAAGCCCCTGGGTGGCGCGGGCCTCTCAGCGTTGCAGGCGAAACTCGTATTGCGGTATATCGATGAGAATATTGACCAACAGTTGCGCCTCATTGATCTTGCCAACGTCGCCCGGATGAGCGTCACCCACTTCCTACGCCAGTTCAAGCGACGGTTCGGTTGTGCGCCTCACGTCTACGTCATTCGGCGGCGGATCGCGCGAGCACAGCGACTTCTGGCGAAGACGCCTCTGTCGATCAAGGAAGTCGCGGCCAGCAGCGGTTTTGCCGATCAGAGCCACATGACGCGGGCTTTCCAGAAGTATCTGCGGACCACGCCTGCCGCGTATCGGATCGTGACCGGCGCCTGATGCGGGCGACCGGGCTTGGATGGATTCTTCCAGATCGAGGGTGAGTCCGTTCAATATACTGCGCCGACAAAAGCCGTAGATTGCGAACGTGAAAGAGTTTCCCCCCTTCAGGCTCGATCCCATCAATCAGTGTCTGTTGCGTTTGGACGCGGCGGGGAACGAGCAGCGCATTGAGCTGAAACCGAAGGCCTTCGATGTCCTGCAGTACCTGGTGGACAACCCGGGCCGTCTGATAACTCACGATGAGCTGCTCGAGGCAGTTTGGCGCGACGCGGAGGTCCAGCAGGAGGTTCTCAAGGGTCAGGTTCTCGCGCTGCGCAAAGCCTTGGGTGACACGGCGGAGGAACCCCGGTACATCCTCACTCTGCGCAAACGTGGCTACAAGTTCATCGCGCCCGTGCGCTTCGACGAAGCTTTCGGCAAGCATTCACGGGCGCGCTTCGGAAAGTTCGTGGACCGGGTGCGCCCCATGTCGGACCTGCGTGAAGCGCTCCGGCTGGCACGCAGCCACGTGCCGCAGCTCGTCTTCGTCACTGGCGAGCCCGGCATCGGCAAGTCAGAGTTGGTCGAGAGATTTCTCGAGGAGCACTGCGCCAATGACACGACATCGGTCACGATCGGGCGGTGTATCGAAGGTTACGGGGGTATAGAGCCCTACTATCCGGTTCTCGAAGCACTGGGTGGTCTGACTCGCCAACGCGACGGGGAAGTGGTGGTCCGGGCGCTCAAGGAGATTGCTCCCACGTGGGCGCTGCAGCTGCCCGGGTTGCTGTCCGGACAGATTCGGGCCCTGCTGCAGAGGCAGGTCGCAGCATCGAGCCGTGATCGCATGGTCCGGGAGTTCTGCCAGCTGATTGATGAGCTCACGGAGCGATGCACCCTGGTTCTGGTTCTGGAGGATTTGCATTGGTCCGATCATTCCACCGTGGACATTTTGTCGGCCTTCGCGCGCCGGAGCAGCCGCGCACGCGTGCTGATCATGGCGACCTACCGGCTGGGAGAGGCCACCGCCGCCAATCATCCCGTACACAACCTCAGCCGCGAGTTGTTGGCTCATAAGATCGGAACCCGTGTGAACCTGCCGCCATTGCGGCCCGCCGCGGTCACCGAGTTCGTGGCGAGCATGGTCACCGGCGCGGGAGCGCAGCAGCTGGGTCAGCTCATCACCGAGCAGACCGGCGGCAATCCTCTGCTCATGATTGCCACACTCGAGAATTTCATCGAACGAGGCCTCATCGCCCCGGGCCCCGATGGATTCGAGCTGTGCGTCCCGATCGAGAAGCTCGACGTGGAAATCTCATCGGACCTGTCGCAGGTCCTCGAGTCCCGCATCCTGCAATTGGATGAGCGCGAGTTGAGTGCGCTCGCCGCCGCCAGCGTCGTCGGTGTCGCATTCGATGCCGGAACGGCCGCCCCGGCCTGTGGAATGACCGCCATCGAATTCGAAGAGGTCTGCGAGACCCTCGTGCGAAATGACAAGTGCATTGCGCGGGGGGATCTGCACAGGTATCCCGACAATACTGTCGTGCGTGAATACGTCTTCAAACATGTACTGTATCGACGAGCCCTCTACGAACGACAAGGACCGATCCGTCAGGCACGCTCGCATCGAGTCATCTACGAAGCTCTGGAACAACTGTTTCCCGTCGGAGCGCGACAGGTCATTGCCCTGCAGCTGCTGGAGCACCTGGCCGGTTGCGGGGAATGGCGTAAAGCGGTGGAGTATCTGCGCGAAGCGTTGACCGTTGTACGCACGCGTTTCGGGTACCGCGATGGGTTGCAGCTCTTCGAGCTCGGCGGCGAGCTTGCCAGACATCTTCCGGACGCCGAGCGGATCGCCGTTGAAATGGAAGCGCTGGAGGGAAAGGCGGGTATCTATACCGCCATCCGTGATTCACGGGCCTTCGCTGCCTACGAAGAATTGACCGCGCTCGCTCGGGAAGGAGGACTCGTTGACGTACTCGCGCGTGCGCTCATTGGAATGACGTACACCACCGGGTGGCGTGACAACGCTCGATGCCGGGCACTCCTGCAGGAAGCGCTGCAGGCGAGTGCGGCACAGTCGCAGCCGATGATGCGGGCCAGAACCGAGCTCAGTGCCTACATGGGATTGTTGTTTCTCGATGGCTGGAACGACGACTACGCGACCCGGTGTACCGCGGCCCTCCAGGTGTTGAGGTGCGGACCTGACGAGCTGGATGCCGCCTGGGCGTTGGTCGAGCACAGTCAGCTCGATGCGGTGGCGAGCCGTTATCGCGAGGCTTATCGCGCCGTGCGGGAGGATTTTCCTACACTGATCAAAACCGATGTGATTCGGCCCGGAATGAACGCGGCGCGCATGTATTACACCGCCTGTGTCGTTGCCCCCTGGTCATTGTTCTTTCTCGGCGAGCTGGGGCCTGCTTTCAGAGAGCTGGAGGCCAGTATTCCCGCCATGAGAAACAACGGCAACGACTACTCCTCGCGGGTGTTGCAACTCGTTCGCGGCTGGTTTCGGACTTACGTCGGCGACTTCGACGGTGCGCACGATGACTGTCTGGCAGCCGCGGCGAGTGACGCATCTGATGGCGTATCGGCACCGGCCCTCGATCCGCATGAATACCGAATCTATCTGGTGGTTCGCGGCGCGGCTGAGGCAGGGTCGAGGAATTTTACCCGCGCGCGGGAGTTGTTCGCGGAACGGGACAGACTCACCGCCGAGGCGCCGGTCTCTCTCGACTGGTACTGGCAGTTGATCGCGGAGCACGAAACGGTGCATCTGGGGCTCGCGGCCGGGGAGGTCGACCGAGCCGAGGAGCATGCCCGGCGACTGTTGAAACTGACTCTGCAAACGAGCGAGAGAACGTTCCAGACGCTTGCCTGGAACGCGCTCGCGCAAGTTGAAATAATGCATGGCAAGCCACACGCCGCGCTCGAGTCAATAGAGCGTGCGCTGGCAATCTCCAGCGAGTATGAAACCCACCTGGCCACGTGGCGAGTGCATGCGACTGCGGCCAGGGCGTATCAGATGTTGGGTCGAGTTGTCGATGCGGCAAGCGCACGCGAGCTCGGCGCTCGCGCGAGCGGCCGGCTGTTGAGCACATTTGCCGAAAGTCACCCTTTGCGGGATTTCTTTGCGAAGCGTGTCGCGAGCGAGGAGCGCAGCTCGGAGTAACCCGGCGCGACCATTGGGTAGTCGGCGGGAAGACCCCAGCGTTCCCGGTATTGGTCCGGCGTAAGGGAGTACTTCCGCATGAGATAGCGTCTCAGGGATTTTAGTCGCCGGCCGTCATCGAGACACACGATGTAGTCGCGTGTAATCGATCTATCGATGGGGATGGCGGGGACCCTGGGAGTTGGGGAAGGGTCGGCGCGATTCGCAGTCAGCTCAGAGAGGGTCGCGTAGGTGTTCCTGATGAGTGCCGGTAGTTCGGCAGGGGTAACCGCATTGTGAGACACGATGGTCGCGACGAGAGACACGGTCAGTTCGATGAGATCGCGGCTTCGGTCCACGCGGGCCCCCTTGCGGCTGTACTGCGGGACTATAGAGACTGCAGGGGCCGGTCATATCCCCCAAAAAGGGGGCTCACGGCTGCGACAGGGGCGGCAGGTGAGGACGAGCTCAATACCTGAACATTACCGTATGAACACCGGAACATCACGAAACTAGACACACTATTTTGTAGTGTTCCGCATTGCCAAACTGACGAGGCGGCAGGCTACTCCCTGTGGTCGAGTATCTCTGCATCATTCTTCCGATCGGCGCGCTGGCAGTCGCGCATCTGCTGCGCGTGCGCCATCTGAATCAACAGCTACAGGAGAGTCTCGAACAGCGCCTCGAAGATCGCCTCAAGGAACGTACACGGATTGCGCGGGAATTGCACGACTCGCTGTTACAAGGCTTTCAGGGAATGATGTTCAGACTCGAAGCCGTACGCCGGCTCTTGCCGAACCGGCCCGAAGAGGCAGCAGGCCACCTCGATGTGGCCATCGACCGGGCCCTGGCGGCGATCAATGAGGGTCGCAAGACCGTTGGCGAGCTTCGTATGGCCGGACCTGCAGATACCGATCTGCCGAAGGCACTGGCGGACCTGAGCATCGAGTTTGAGCCAGAAAATAAACTACCGGGCAACGCCGCGGGCGCCGCGCCGAAATTTCTCGTTCTGGTGCAGGGCCGGGCAATCGCATTGCAGCCGATCGTGCGCGATGAGGCGTATCGCATCGCCCGGGAGGCTGTCCGGAATTCCTTTCAACATGCGCGAGCCGGGTTGATCGAAGTGGAGATCGTCTTTGCCGACAGGACATTCACAGTGCGTGTGCGTGACGATGGCGTTGGGCTCGATCCGGCGGTCCTCGAAGACGGTTACCGGAAAGGGCATTGGGGTTTGCCCGGCATGCGTGAGCGCGCACTGGAATTTGGCGGTGAGCTGGAGGTATGGAGTCAGCGGAACGCCGGAACGGAGATCGAGCTGAGGACTGACGCCCGAATTGCTTACGTACGTCGGCCCAGAACGCTGCGCTGGCGGATCGCTCGGGAGAACTGATCGATGTCCCACGAGTCACGCATACGGATATTGTGTGTCGACGATCACCCCCTGCTGTTGGACGGCATCGCCGCTCTCATAGGTACCGAGCGGGATATGAAGATCGTGGCTGAAGCCACGTCGGGAATCGAGGCAATCAGGCAATTTCGGGCAACACTGCCGGATGTCACGCTGATGGACCTGCAGATGAGAGAGATGAACGGAGTTGACGCCATCGGCGCAATCCGTACGGAATGGCCTTGGGCGAAAATCATCGTGTTGAGTATGTTCGGCGGCGATACAATGGCGCAGCGAGCCTTGAAAGCAGGGGCACAGGCCTATCTCCTCAAGGGTCTCGTGCGCGGCGAGCTGCTCGACACGATTCGCCTGGTGCACGGTGGTGCGAGGTGGGTTCAAGCGGAGGTCGCCTCGTCCATTGCAACTCACGTCAGTGACACAGCCCTGACCGACCGCGAGGTTGAAGTGCTGGGGCAGATTGCCAATGGCAAATCCAACAAGCAGATCGCGTATAACCTGTCCATCAACGAAGAGACCGCGAAGACGCACGTGAAGAACATCCTCGCCAAGCTCCACGCCAATGACCGTACGCATGCGGTCACGTTGGGACTGAAGCGCGGAATCATCTTGCTCTAAAGTCCCCCATTCAGGGGATTGGGGTGGCCGCGCTCCTGCGGAAGTATCCCGTCATGACTCCAATCAAACTTGGACGGCTGCCGTGCCCCGCCTGGACGTGCGCACTCGCGTGTCTGGCACTCGCCTCATGCAGCGAGGGCCCCCTCGACCCGCAGGGACCCGTCGGGAAAGCGGAACGGCTGATACTTCTGGATGCCACGGCGATCATGCTCGCGGTGATCGTGCCTGTCATCGTGCTCATTTTCGGTTTCGCCTGGTGGTTCCGCTCGGGCAACTCACGGGCCCGCTATCGGCCCGACTGGGAGTATTCGGGCCGCATCGAGATGATCACGTGGTCGATCCCCGCGCTCATCATTCTCTTCCTGGGCGGCATGGCCTGGATCAGCTCGCACGACCTCGATCCCCCCGCGCCATTGAAGTCGAGCGCGGCTGCCCTGGAGGTTGAGGTCGTATCGGTCGATTGGCGTTGGATCTTCATCTACCCGAAACAGGGAATTGCCAGCGTCGATCGCCTGACCGTTCCGGCCGGCGTACCCATCCATTTCCGCCTCACCTCCACCAGCGTCATGAACAGCTTCTTTATTCCCCAACTGGGGACCCAGATCTACACCATGCCCGGCATGACCACTCAACTGAACCTGCTGGCTGACCACCCGGGGAGCTACTCCGGACTGTCCGCCCAGTTCAGCGGCGAAGGTTTTTCGGACATGCGTTTCGAAGTCGTGGCGGTCGCCGCCGCGGCGTTTCAATCCTGGGTTGACACGACGCATGCCGCCGGTGGAGTGCTCGATCGTCCCACATTTGAGCAGCTGGCGCGCCCCGCCACCGAACATGCGGTCAGAACCTATGGTGAGGTCACGACAGGCCTCTTCAATTCGATTGTTTCCGCGCACGTGGGCATGACGCACACGGCGGCTCAGGAGTAACTGGAATGTTCGGAAGACTCACCTGGGCGGCGATCCCGTTTGATCAGCCGATCATCATGATCACCGCCGGGACCATCGGCACGATTATCGGAGCCATCCTGTTGATCGTGACCCTCAAGGGCTGGTGGCCGTATCTGTGGCGCGAATGGATCACGACCGTCGACCACAAGCGCATCGGTGTCATGTACATGATTCTCGCGCTCGTGATGCTGGTGCGCGGTTTCGCAGATGCGCTGATGATGCGCACCCAACAGGCGCTCGCTGCCAATGGCGCCCTGGGATATCTGCCGCCGGAGCACTACAACCAGATCTTCTCGGCTCACGGCACCATCATGATCTTTTTCGTGGCCATGCCGTTCGTGATCGGACTGATGAATTTCGCCGTGCCGCTACAGCTGGGTGTGCGCGACGTGGCCTTCCCCGTATTGAATTCTGTGAGCTTCTGGCTCTCGGCGTCCGGCGTGCTGTTGGTGAACCTGTCGCTGGTCGTCGGCGAGTTTGCTCGAACCGGTTGGCTTGCATACCCGCCCTTGAGCGAGCTCGCTTATTCCCCGGGTGTGGGTGTGGATTATTACCTGTGGTCCCTGCAGATCGCGGGCATGGGGACGCTGTTATCGGGCATCAATCTCACTACGACCATTCTCAAGTTGCGAGCGCCCGGAATGGGCTACAGCCGCATGCCGGTCTTCTGCTGGACCGCCCTGGCCTCCAACATGCTGATCGTGGCGGCGTTCCCGGTATTGACCGCGACGTTTGCCATGTTGCTGCTGGACCGCTATTGCGATTTTCACTTCTTCACCAACGAGCTCGGCGGCAACCCGATGATGTACGTGAACCTGATCTGGATCTGGGGGCATCCGGAAGTTTACATCCTGATCCTGCCCGCATTCGGCGTGTTTTCGGAAGTCGTCGCGACCTTCTCCGGCAAGCCGCTGTTTGGATACCGCTCCATGGTCATGGCGACGATGGCGATCTGCGTGCTGTCGTTCTTCGTCTGGCTACATCACTTTTTCACCATGGGTGCGGGCGCGGATGTCAACGGCTTCTTCGGGATCGCGACCATGGTCATTGCGGTCCCGACCGGAGTCAAGGTCTTCAACTGGTTGTTTACCCTCTACGGCGGCAAGATCCGCTTCACCGTGCCGGTCTACTGGACACTGGGCTTCATGGTGACGTTCGTGATCGGCGGCATGACGGGTGTCATGATGGCGATACCCCCGGCGGACTTCGTTCTGCACAACAGCCTGTTCCTCATCGCCCACTTCCATAACGTGGCCATCGGCGGCGTCGTTTTCGGAGTGATGGCCGGATATAACTACTGGTTTCCCAAGGCCTTCGGCTTCAAGCTGAATGAGACCCTGGGGAAGGCGGTCTTCTGGTGCTGGTGCATAGGGTTTTACCTGGCTTTCATGCCGCTGTACGCGCTGGGCCTGATGGGAGCGACGCGCCGGATGCAACATTATACGGATCCGCAGTGGCAGCCCCTGAATCAGGTGGCCCTCGTCGGAGCGCTCCTCATCTTCTGCGGGATCGCCCTGACAGTGGTCCAGCTCGTTGTCAGCATCCGCGCCCGAAACAAACATCGCGACCTGACGGGGGACCCGTGGAACGGGCGCACACTGGAATGGTCGACCTCGTCGCCGCCACCGGCATGGAATTTCGCCTTACTGCCGCAGGTCGCGCGTACGGATCCTTACTGGGCGGCAAAGCGCGATCCCGAGGAGATGAAGCGATTGATGGGTGAGCGCAACTACGAGCCTTTGCACATACCGCGCAGTACGCCTGTGGGTTTCTTCATGGCGTTCTTTTCCTTCATTCTTGGATTCGCGCTCATCTGGCGGATCTGGTGGTTGGCGGTTGTTGGTCTGATTGGCCTGCTCGTGGCGGGGCTGATGCAGGCATGGCGCACTGATGGCGAAGTGCATGTGTCCGCGCAGGAGGTGGCATCGGCCGACCGCGCCTATGCTGGGCAGGTGCGCACAGCATGAGTGCCGCTGAACACGCTCTGGCCAGCTCTGCGGGAATCCCGCTGTCAGAACAGGGCCCTGCGCCAACTCGCGTAGTGGCCGGATTCGGCTTCTGGCTGTTCCTGCTGTCCGACATCCTGATCTTTGCAGCGCTGTTTGCCGCCTATTCTGTTTTAGCGGGCGAGACCGCCGGGGGACCGTCGGGAGCGGATCTGTTCGACCGCAAGCACGTCTTCATCGAGACCTTGTGTCTGCTCGCCTCCAGTGTCACCTGTGGTTTTGGGACGCTCGCTGTACAGCGTGCCCAGGCTGCGTCGGTGTATTTCTGGATGGCGTTGACCTTCCTGCTGGGCGGGGCATTTCTTGGCCTGGAGCTAGGTGAGTTTCGGGACATGCTGGCTCGAGGCGCGGGCCCTTCACATAGCGCCTTTCTGTCCGCCTTCTTTGCGCTCGTCGGCACCCACGGGCTGCACGTCACCCTCGGTTTGTGCTGGATGATCGTGATGCTGCTGCAGGTGGCTACGCTTGGGTTTCGCCCCATGGTCGCCCGCCGGTTTTTCTGTTTCGGTCTGTTCTGGCACGCCCTGGATATCGTGTGGGTCGGCGTGTTCACGATTGTTTATCTGGGAGCACGATGATGGAGCCACAATTGCAGCAATCGGCGCAGGGCGACAGCCCGGGTGTCAGCGTCCAGACACATGGCAACTACCGAACCTACCTGATCGGGTTGGGGTATGCATTGGTCCTGACGCTGACCTCCTTCTGGGCCGCCTCGACCGACCTGGTGTTCGCCCCGGGCGTGCCCATACTGCTGGGTGTGTTGGCCATCGCACAGATGGGCGTGCATCTGGTGTTCTTCCTGAACATTTCCAGCGCACCGGACCAGACGAACAATTTCCTGGCATTGGCGTTTGGCATATTCGCGGTCGCGCTGATCGTGTTCGGCTCGATGATCATCATGGCCAACCTGAATCACAACATGATGATGCCGATGGAGTAACGCAGGTGGCAAAGAAAGTGGCGCCCTGCTGCTCGATCGGCTGACGGCCGTCGCCGGAAACCAGCCTTCAGCATCCCTGTCAACCGGCCGGTGGTGCGTCTCAGCGAGGCGGATCTCGACGAGATGGCGGCCCTCATCGCGCAGGGCTCGAACATCACGATTTATGCGGGTTCCGGCTGCCGCGGTGCCCATGATGAGGTCATGCAGCTGGCGGAGCGCGCAAAGCCCCGGTGGCACACACCACCCGGGGCAAGGATTCATCGGAGTACGACAACCCGCACAACATCGGAATGACCGGCGTCATCGGCATGGAAGCGGCCTATCACGCCATTCTCAAGCGGGTATCTGAGTGAGCGCAACGTGGAGCAGTGCGTCGCGGCCAAGATCGAGCCGCTGATTGCTCTCTCGTCTCGTACGCAGTGATCGTGAAGCTCACGATCCTCCTTGCGCTCCCTTGGACGTGGTTACCGGATTGGACTTCGAGTGGTTGGCCGACGCCGTCAGTTGCTCTTGCAAAAGCGCGTTGTGTTTGCCGTCCCTCAGACGTTGTCAGCCGACGCGGATCGAGCCGTCGTTTCGCATCCGCCGAAACTGACGCTCGATAATGTCGCGCTGGCGCGCAGTCCACGACACGGGGTGGGCTTGCGTGAGCGTGAGACGGTGCATCGTTGTGGACTTTTCCAACAGTGTTTTGTTACAGGGACGCGCATGTCCGGGACAGGTGATTGATTGTGAGGAATGTTCGGTAGATAGAAGTTTGCAATTAACTATGATTCGATGAGGACGATATACTACGGCCGTAAGACCCGGATGAGGCCGCGTTCTTGTGGGTACCACAACAGAACAAATCGATACGTGGAGGAGAGTTGACTCCGAACACCAGTCCCTGGAGTTCAAGGAGGCCAAGCTGCAATTCGATTCCCGCAAGCTGAGTGAATACTGTGTAGCGATTGCCAACGAGGGTGGTGGGCATATTCTACTTGGTGTTACCGACAGGCCGCCCAGGGCGATTGTCGGTACGCAGGCTTTCCGTGATCCGGTTGCGACGGCTGAGAGATTGCTGGATGTAGTTGGATTCCGAGTTGATATCGATGAAGTGGCCCATCCGGATGGACGTGTGCTCGTGTTCCACGTTCCTTCTCGCCCTCGAGGAACGGCCTATCACCTCGATGGAAAATACCTGATGCGTTCCGGTGAGGCACTGGTTCCCATGAGCGAGGACCGGTTGCGCGCGCTGTTTTCAGAAGGTAAGCCACACTGGCTGTCTGAGTCGGCTCGCCAGGGTCTATCAGATACAGATGTAGTCCACCTCCTGGATTCACATAGCTACTTCGATCTTTCAGGCTTGCCATACCCAGCGACCCGTAACGCGGTACTGGATCGCTTTGAACGCGAGGGATTGATTGCTCGGGAGCCGGCCGGCTATGTGATTACCCGGCTCGCGGCCATTCTGTTTGCTAAACAACTGGAGCAGTTTGAAGCTCTCGGACGGAAGGCGCCGCGTGTCATCGTGTATGACGGCAAGGGAAAACTGCATACCAGGCGCGAGAGGACCGTCAGCAAGGGGTACGCAGCATCGTTCAATGAGCTCGAGCAGTTCATAGATCTTCAGACTCCGGCGGAGGAGGTCATTGAGCATGGCCTGCGCCGGGAAGTGCGGATGTATCCGACGATTGCGATTCGTGAGCTGGTCGCCAACGCGCTCATACACCAGGACTTCGCCGTCGGTGGTGGGTCCGTGATGGTTGAGATCTACGAAGATCGCATCGAAGTATCCAATCCCGGTCAGCCCGGGGTGCAGCCCGAACGGTTTATCGACGAATACCGCGCCCGCAACGAGCAACTAGCCGACTTCATGCGACGCTTCGGTATTTGCGAGGAGAAGGGCAGCGGCGTCGACAAAGTAGTCCACGCTGCGGAACAGTTCCGCTTGCCGGCGCCGGAGTTCTGCGTGGACACCGTGCGGACCACCTGCATCTTGTATGGTCACCGTCCATTTACCGAGATGAGCCGGGCAGACCGAATCCGGGCGTGCTACCAGCACTGCTGCCTTCGATACGTGACTCGGGAGCCGATGACGAACCAGAGCCTACGCTGGCGTTTCGGCTTGGGAGATGAACGGGCAGAAACCGCCTCTCGGATACTCCGCGAGGCCTCGGAGGCGGGATTGATCAAGCTGAAAGACCCAAGCAGCAGCTCCAAGAAGTTCGCGCGCTATGTACCCTACTGGGCCTGAGTTATTTTGGGAGGCGGCCGATGCTGTGGCTCTACCATCTGTAAGTGCTTCAGCTGAAAGAGAATTCTTATTTAGGCTTGTTTAGGCGCACTTGAGCCTGGGATTTGCGAATCCTGTGCTGGCCCGATGCCGCCGGGACGCGCCGATCAAAGTGTTTCCGGAAGGCGGATGAGTCTCCTTTGACGCGCAATGTCGTCCTGGGCTGACGCGGCCAGGGGAGCGGGACGGCCTCAACGTGTCGCGTTTAAGAAATAGGCCCGGACCCGCAGGCGAGATGATTTATGCCGAATCGCATGAACCCGCCTTGGACCTCCGCGATGAAGCGGTTCTGAACGCGGAAGGCCTCTTGCTCGCGCTGGTCGGTGTCAATACACGAATTGAGATCAAACCGGCCGCTGCGATGCTGCAGGTAGTGCACGAACTCGTGGACGGCGATGTGGTCTTTGGCGGAGTCGGTCAGATCGGACCTGATGTAGACAACATCATGGTCCTCGTACAGCCCATAAACCGGGCAGGGGATGTGATCCCGGCACGCCCGATGACTGAACCAACTCGCGGGTTCGAGCTGAACTTCGGGCAGGGCGTCGGGAACGGGATAACCCGATAATCGCGCTGCCGAAGCCATAATGTATAAGACCCATTCTTTCATCCGTACCACTGCTCCAGGAAGGAGATGCAAACGTGCCGATCAGCGGGCAGCCCAGATGAGTCCTTTCACTATGTCACGATACCGGCTGTTCGACTCCATTGATTGGAGAATGCTGCCAGCCTTTGGACGGTTCTCGTAACCGGATCGAGATTCTGGTGACGCTGGTGGTCAGCGGGTGAGGTTTCAACAGGTCGCTTTGCTGGTGAGCTCGCGTGTTGTTCAATCACTTTGGTCACCGGCCGCAGTGGCAGCCAAATTCAGATTCGGAATCGACCATGAGACCGGAGCTGCGCATCCGGAGAGTCCGTCCACCGCATATGTGGATTCACGCGAGCGACCCGGCGCTGTTATGTGTTTCCGAGGCTCTCTATTCAATGTTGAATCGAGGCCGAAAGAGCCGAACTGACGTCCGCCAGCGCGCGGCTCCAGGCGAGCACGAGCTCATCGATGTTCGTGCTCTGCAGGGGTTGACGTGCGGTGCAGGTGCCGGTTCGCGAGGCGGCATCCTCTTTGACCGACAATCGCCACCGCGCACGGACTATGGCTTCCTTTCCGGCCAGCGCGTCGAGCTCCTCGATCTCCATGTTGAGTTGTAGAGGCGTTGCCGTGCCGATGAGCAGCGGATCCGCCGTGATGCTGACGTTGGGAAGGCTATCGCGCAGATTCTCGATGAGAATGCTGGAGATCTGCTCTCTCAGTGGGGTAGCCCAACGCTCGGTCTCGTAAACGGCCAGGCGAGTCGGCGCCTGGTGAACGAGAAGCTGCATGCGGTCTGCTTCGACGGGCACGGCCAGATAAGACAACAGGACTGTACTGATCGCCTGCGGCTGCGCTGAGGCGGGGTCCGGTGGATCGAAGGTGCAGACGATCGTGCCGGTTTCACTGTGTGATGCACGAACCGCCTGATGGATCGGCGCCAGGCTGTGATAGTGGGTGGGCGCCGAAGAGCAGGCTCCCAGGAACAGTGCAGGGGCGCAGGCGAGGAGTCCGGACCAGCGGAGGGAGGGCATGTTCATTTCGTGTCCGGTGGCTTGCCACGGATCAGGGATTCGGGGTGCTGTTCGAGATAGTCCGAGAGGTCGGCGAGCGTGCGCGCCGAGCGGGAGAGTTGTTTCAGTGTGTCGCGCAGATCGCTTTGCAGCGGCGATGCATCCGACAGAGTGGACTCGACGGCTTTCAGTGCCTGCCGGGCATTGCCGAGCGCAGCGGTCACCTCCGGCGCGACATCGTCGTTCAGATGGCCAACCAGCGCCGATGTCCCATGCAGAGTGTTCTGAAGCTCCTGCAGGGTCTTCAACAGCTGCGCGCTGATCTGGTCGACGGGCACCTGATCCAGCTTGGTTGCGATGTCGCCCAACTTGTCGGCCAACTCATTCAGCCCCGCGTCAACGCTCGGAATCAGTGGACGTGGAGTGTTCCAGTCGATAGCTGTGCGCGCAGCATGCGGCACGAAATCCAGATCGATGTACAACTGGCCGGTGACCAGGCTGCCGCTTTTCAAGCGGGCGCGCATCCCGGCGGCAACGAGCCGGTCAACGATCTGCCGCTGACCCGCCATCGTCGCATAGTTCGCGCGTGTTGCTCCGGCGATGTAGCGCTCCCGCAGCATTTCTGTGTAGATGTCGATGTCGACAGGGAAGCGGAAGATGCCCTGGTCCTGGTCGTACTCAAAGCCAAAGCCGCTGACTTCGCCGACATGAATGCCGTGCAGGTCCACGGGCGCGCCTGGGGACAGGCCGCGCAGTGAGGCCTTGAAGTACACCCGATAGTGTTGAATTTCCGTGTAAGGGTGTCGCATTGCGTTGGCACGATCGCTGAACAGCTCGAATTGCGCGCCAGCGGGCGCGAGAGGTGCGAGCTTGCTGTCCGGTGGCGTTTCGAAGGCGAGACCCCCTTCCAGCACGGTGACGGCCGATTGGGTCTGGACCCGAAGGCCCGCGGCATCGAGTGTGAGGTCGATTCCGCTCGCATGCCAGAAACGCACGGCCGTAGTGACGAACTGCTCGTAGGGTGAGTCGATGAAAACTCGCAAAGTGACGCCCGATCCATCCGGATCAACTCGATAGGCGATCACTTGACCCGCCTTCACGCGACGGAACAACACGGGTGAACCGACCTGAATAGAGCCCGCATCGTGGGCATGAAGGACGTACTCATGCCCGGGCAGACCCTCGGTATCGATGGGCGGAATTTCGAGGCCGCGAAATTCACGACCGGAGTGAGCTGATCGGCCGGCGTTAAAGCTGATGTAGGCTCCGGAGAACAGAGTGCTCAGGCCGCTGACGCCTCCAGCGGAGACTCGTGGACGCACGACCCAGAATTGCGAGTCCTCGCGAACGAACTCGGTTGCATCACGCGAGAGGGCTGCGCTCACCCGTACGCCTCCATCCTTGGTGAAGCTGACACGTGTCACGCTGCCGACGTTGACGTTCTTATACCGGATGAGGGTTTTACCAGGCTCGATGCCGTCCGCGGTTCGGAAGGTGACGGTGATTGTGGGTCCTTTGGCCAGCCAGCTCT
>JAXDQF010000291.1:0-14338 GCA_034668025.1 Gammaproteobacteria bacterium
CGAATGGACGCCACGGGTCTTGCCTGGTATCAGGCGAACTGAGCGGTACCAAACGCGTATCGAGCCTCGGCGGTACGTGCTGCCGGTCATCAGAGGTTGCTGAAAACCCGGCGCAGCAATCCGTTCAAGGTCTCAATTTCCGCGCCATCCAGATCCTCGAACGCCGACTGATAAATCCGGCTGGCAACCGCGCGTACCTGTTGCAAAGCCTGCTCACCGCTCGCAGTGATGTGCACCTCGGTGACTCTGGCATCCGCCGATCGCGTGGTCAGTCTGACGAGCCCGCTCTTCTGCAAGCGCTGTACAACCCGTGTCATGGTCGAGAGTCGCATGACGGCGCTCTCAGCCATCTCGCTGACGCCGCTCGGGCTGGACTCATGGAGAAGCATCAGCGCGCGCCAACTCGGCACGTCCATCGCGACTCGCCGCAGCGCCTGCGCCATGTCCATCTCATAGCGCCCTGCGGTCCGCGCGATGAGATAAAACGGCCAGTCCGCGATCCGGAATTCCGGGTGGGCGGGGTCGCCTCGCGTCTTGGCGTCGGGCGGTAAGGTGGAACCTTTTTCGGCGCGACGGATTCGAGTTTGCGGCATTAGTTGCAAAATCACGTGATAACGCTAGTATTATGGCACAGGGGTACTTCAAATGAACAGGTATGCCAGCGATCCCGCAGCCATCCGCGGGCTGATCCGTCCCGATTCCATTCATCGCGACGTCTACCTCGAACCGGAACTGTTCGAGCTGGAGATGACGCGTCTGTGGCGTCGAGCCTGGATTTACGTGGGCCACGACAGCCAGGTGCCCGTGGCCGGAGATTTCTACAGCACCCAGCTCGGGCGTGAGCCGGTGATCATGGTGAGAGGGGCTGACTCGCAGGTGCGAGTGTTACCGAATCGCTGCTCCCATAAGGGTACCAAGCTCGTCAGCGTGACTCACGGCAAGTGCCAGGGTGGCCTGCTCCGGTGTCCCTACCATGGCTGGACCTATCGCCTCGACGGAACTCTGCGCTCGGTACCGCTCAAGAGTGGTTATGTTGGTGTGGAGAGCGACGCACAGGGTCCCTTGCGGGGTCTGGCTGAGATCAACTCGTTCAACTACCGGGGATTCGTGTTCGCGCGCCTGGCGCGCGACGGGCTCGGGTTCCACGAGTTCTTCGGCGATTCCGTGAGCTCCATGGATAACATGGTCGACCGGTCGCCGGAAGGACGGCTCGAAGTCGCCGGCGGCGTGTTGCGCTATTTGCACGACTGCAACTGGAAAACATACGTCGAGAACCTGAACGATGCCATGCATCCGATGGTCGCTCATGAATCCTCCGCCGGGACCGCGAAACGCCTCTGGGGCTCGCAGGCGGCCGATGCTGCCAGGCCCATGGTGATCGAACAGTTCACCCCGTTCGTCAATGACTATGATTTCTTTGAAAAGATGGGCGTGCGGGTTTACCCGAACGGTCACAGCTACAGCGGCGTGAATTTTTCCATCCACTCGCAGTACTCGAGCGTCGGGGAGTACGAGCGGCGCATGGTAGCCGCCTACGGTGAGGATCGGGCCAAGGCAATCCTCAGTGAAGCGCGCCACAACACCATCTACTACCCCAGCCTCACCATCAAGGGCGCGATCCAGACTATTCGTGTCGCCCGGCCGCTGGCAGCCGACAAGACGATTATCGAGAGCTGGACGTTTCGTCTCGTCGGTGCCCCCGATGAGATGCTCGCTCAGACCGCCACGTATTCGAGGCTGATCAACTCCCCAACTTCGATGGTTGGCCACGACGACCTGCATTGCTATCGAGCCATCCAGGAGGGACTGGCATCCGCGAGCTCGGATTGGGTGAGCCTGCATCGCAACTTTTCGCCCGACTTCATTGGCACTTTCGGCGCCACCAACGAGGCTCCGATGCGTGGCCAATACCAGGCCTGGGCGGACTTGATGACTCGCGACGAGGCCGCGGCCCCATGAACGCCGCGGCGGCGGTCGATCTGGTGTACAGGGAGGCGCGGCTCATTGATGAGAAGCGCTTCGACGAATGGTATGAGCTCTACAGTGAGGACGCGTTGTACTGGATGCCTCTCACCCGCGATCAGCCGTTGGGCGAGGTGCACACTTCGCTGTACTACGAAGACAAACTCCTGCTGAAGGTGCGAATCGAGCGATTGCGCCACCCGAATGCGTTCTCGCAGGCGCAGCCCAGCTTCTCACAGCATGTTTTGCAACAGCCTGCGGTCGAGAGCGGCGAGCCGGGTTCAGGGCAATGCGTGTTGCGAACACCTTTCGTGTATGTAGAGGCACAACTGGACCGGCAGCTGATGTTGGCGGGTGTGGCGTATCACCACCTGCTCGCGGTCGGGGGCGAGTGGAAGATCCGGATGAAGAAGATCGAGCTTCTGAATCGCGACGCGGCGCTGCCTTCAATCGAGCTGCTTCTGTGAGGGTCGAGGGTACGGTATACGAGGCGTTTCGGCGCACCGTGCATCGCCATCCGGATTCGGATTTCCTCGCGATCGTCCCTGACACCGCGCGCCACTACGGCATTGAGGCGCGATCGTACACATACGGACAGGCCGACGGCGAAGTAGCCGGCCTGATAGAAAGTTACCGCCGTGCAGGGATCGGCGTCGGCCACCGTTGCGGGCTGATGCTCGAGAACCGACCGGCCCTGTTCTTTCACTGGTTGGCTCTGAACGCACTGGGTGCTTCGACCGTGCCGCTGAATACCGACTGGCGCGCGGCGGAGTTGGAGTATGTGCTGGCCCATTCGGAAATGACGGCGGCCGTTGTTCCGGTGTCTCGCGAACAGGAAGTGAGGGACGCCGCCGTGCGTGCGCGGCGCGCCGTTGCGGTGACTTCGCCATCGCTGAGCAATCTCGAGGGCGTATCGAGTGCGGCGATCTCCGCCTCACCGATCGATGTAAACACCGAATGTGCGTTGATGTACACGTCGGGCACCACCGGCCGTCCCAAAGGGTGCGTGCTGGCCAACGAATATTATCTTTGGGCGGGCACCTGGTACGGGCAGGTAGGGGGGCTTTGCACGTTGGAAGAAGGCGCTGAGCGCCTCGTGACGCCACTCCCGATGTCTCATATGAACGCCATGGCCTTTTCAACCATCGCCATGATTCTGAAGGGCGGCTGCATCATTCCCCTGGACAGATTCCATCCGTCAACCTGGTGGGAGAGCGTGCAGGTCTCGCGCGCAACAATCATTCACTACCTGGGCGTGATGCCGGCCATGTTATTGGGTCTCGAGCACGGCCGGTGGGACCGGCAGCACTCAGTCAGATTTGGCTTTGGAGCGGGTGTCAGTCCCCGACTGCACGCCCCGTTTGAGACGCGCTTCGGCTTTCCGTTGCTGGAGGCCTGGGCAATGACCGAGACGGGCGCCGGCGGCGTGATCATGGCGAATCGCGAGCCGCGCAAGGTGGGCAGTGCCTGTATTGGCAAGCCCTCCGAGCTGGTTGATGTACGGGTGGTCGCCGAGGATGGCGCGTCTGCCGCCGCAGGCCAGCACGGTGAATTGTGGGTCCGTTCCGCGACCGGCCGTCCGGGATTCGGCTTTTTCCGTGAATATCTCAAAGATCCCGAGGCCACCGCCGCAGCCTGGGGGGGCGGTTACTTCCGCACGGGCGATGTCGTATTCGCTGATGAAGACGGTGATCTGCATTTTGTCGATCGGAAGAAGAATGTAATCCGCCGCAGCGGTGAGAATATCTCCGCCGTCGAGGTTGAGAGCGTTCTGCTGCAGCATCCCAGGGTCGCAGCCGTCGGTGTCGCGGCGGTCCCCGACGCGGTGCGCGGCGACGAAGTCATGGCCTGTGTGGTTCCACGCGGCGCTCTGAATGACTCTGAGGAGCCGGCGCTCGCTCGGGAGTTGGTCGCTTTTTGCCTGCAGCGTCTGGCGTATTTCAAGGCGCCGGGTTTTGTTACATTCTGTGAACGTTTGCCCCTGACTCCCACGCAGAAGATTCAGCGCGCGCGGCTGAGCGAGTTGGCCTGCGAATCGGTCGATGCCGCTCGGACTGTTGATCTTCGCGGGCTGAAAAAGCGGACCACCCCCGCATGAAAGCCGTTGTAACAACTCCGGTCACCGTTGCGTACTCGCGTTTCTCACCGCACGGTGCTCACTGGTTCGCCGCGCGTGCACTTGCTGAGTTGCTGGAGAAGAGCCGGCTCGACAAAAAGGCCATTGATGGGCTGTGTTTCGCGAGCTTTACTCTCTCACCGGACACAGCCGTCGGGCTCACTCAACACCTGGATGTATCGCTGCGTTGGCTGGACCACATTCCCATGGGCGGGGCCGCGGGAATCGTGGCGTTGCGGCGTGCCAGGAGGGCGATCGAAGCGGGCGATGCTGAAGTTGTGGCGTGCATTGCCGCCGATACCAACGATGCGGGCACTTTCAATGCGACTCTGGGCAGTTTCAGTCAGTTTACGCAGGATGCCGTCTGGCCGTATGGAGCAGGAGGACCCAATGCCAGCTTTGCCTTCCTGACTGATTACTACATGCGCGAATACGGGGCTCGTAGGGAGGATTTCGGCAAGCTGTGCGTATCCCAGAGGGATAACGCTCTGAGCTATCCGCACGCGTTGTTCCGCAAACCGTTGACCCTGGATGAGTATCTGAATGCACGGCTCATCGCCGAGCCGTTGCGCCTGTTTGACTGTGTGATGCCCTGTGCGGGGGCCGAGGCTTTTCTGGTCATGTCGGACGCGCGCGCGCGCGATCTCGGACTGAGTGCGGTCAGCATTCTGTCAACCTCCGAGCGACACAACAGCTTTCCCGATGACCCGATCCAGATGCGTGGTGGTTGGGCGCTCGACCGGGTCGAACTGTTCTCACGCGCCGGCGTGACGCACGCTGACATCGATTTTCTGCAGACTTATGATGATTACCCTGTAATCAGCCTGCTGCAGATGGAGGACCTCGGGTTCTGTGGGAAAGGCGAGGGACCGCAATTCGTGCGCGATCACACGTTTACGCTCGACGGAAACTTTCCTCACAACACCTCGGGTGGTCAATTGTCATGCGGACAGGCGGGCGCGGCCGGCGGGTTCCTCGGAATGACAGACGCCGTTCGCCAACTCACCGGCACTGCTCTGGGTGCGTCGGTTGCGGGCGCGAGGGTAGGGTTGGTCAGCGGTTTCGGAATGATCAACTACGATCGGGGCCTGTGCTGTGGGGCCGCGATTCTCGCGCGGGACGCCTGATTGAGCGCGCACCCGCCGTTGCCCCCAGGTAAGCGCAGCCGCGCGGCCCACGGCCTGACCGCGGCCGCGGCACTCGGACGTTTCGAATTGCAACGGTGCCAGCGATGCTCGGCGATACAGTACCCGCCGCGCGAGGCGTGTCACCGATGTCTGTCCTCGGAGCTCGAATGGACGCTGCAACCGGGCCTGGGCCGGCTGATTGCGCAGACGACCCTTTATCATAGCCACGAACGATTCTTCCAGGAGCGGCTGCCGTGGCGGCTCGGACTGGTCCGTCTGGAGGGCGGCCCTACAGTGGTGACACATCTGCACAGCAGGGTGCCCGCGCCGCCGACTGCAGTGCAGGTCATGGCGCGGCTCGATCAGTCAGGGCAGGCGGTGTTGATTGCGATAATGCCGGGAGGGGAAGAGGCGATGAATGACGATCCAAACATCCGGGAGATCATGTGGGCAGGGCGCCCGGGGCCGCAAGGGGCTCTCGAACGCGAGCCCGCCGAATGAGCCAGCCTGTTGCGCTGCTGACAGGTGGAAGCTCCGGCATCGGCGCGGCGACGTGTCGGTTGCTGCTGGCTGCCGGCTACCAGGTGATCTCACTGGACCGCAATCCGGGTCGCATCGAATCGCCTAACCTGCACGAAGTGCAGGTCGATCTGACCGATGTGGAGGCGACCCGAACGGTCGCAGCGCAGATGGCCCGGCAGTTCCGGATCACCACAGTCATTCACAATGCCGGGGCTGTCAGGCAGCAGCCTCTCGAGCTGGTCAGTGCCGAGGATCTCGAGACCTTGACGCACCTGCACATTGCGGCGCCGATTGCGCTCGTTCAGGCCAATCTGGCGACCATGAAAGCGCAGCATTTCGGCCGAGTCATACTCATCTCCACACGCGCCGTGTTGGGCCTGGCCAACCGGACTGTCTATTCTGCGACCAAGGCGGCGATGCTCGGAATGGCGCGGACCTGGGCGCTGGAACTCGGGGCCCATGGGATAACAGCCAATGTCATCGCACCCGGGCCCATCGAGGCGACGGACGTGTTCCATGACATCATCGCCAGGGACAGCCCGAAACTTCCGGCCATCATCGAGGCAATTCCGGTCAAGCGCCTGGGGCGACCCGAGGATGTCGCCCGCGCGGTGATGTTTTTCGCGGCTTCTGAAGCCGGCTTTGTGACCGGGCAGACTCTGTTCGTGTGCGGCGGAACGTCGGTGGGCAGTATTGTCTACTAGCGAGCCGGATATTCCTCAGGTATGAGGGTAACCTCAATCGATGGCACTATTTCCATTCCATCAGACTTACGATGTTGCCCTTCGGGCGTGCTGCGCGCAGGTAGCGCTCGTCGGCGGTTATCAGTATGCAGTCGGAAGTTTCAAGCGCCACTCCATGGTAGTAGGTGTCAAAGAGATGCTGTTTGAGCTCCATTGCGAGCTCCACTCCCCGGCATAAGACCTGCAGCTCATCTGTCGTTGGCAATTCCAGGGCCGTCAACATCCCGACGTCGTCTACCGCCGTGCCCGGACTCTCGCGAGCAAGTACCGCGCCGACTTCTACAAGCCAGTGTGTGGGTTGCAATACCGGCTGCTCACCGCTTGTCACTTGCTCCATCAAACGCGTTGCTTTCTCTGTGCCCGTTTCGCGCTCTGGGTCTTGCAGCAACCACTTGATAACTACACTGGCATCTATAACAGCAATCACGATCTGCCTGAAGTTCGAGACGTCCGGATCTGCGCGTCGGACAACGACGGCCGCTCCGTTCGCCTCTGCGTCAGCGTGCGAAAGATATCGACGCGCCGCTTGCGCAGCTTTGCGTCGGCGATCGCCTTCCGCATCAGCTCCGCAATTACCGCGCTCTTGTTTTGTCCTCCGAAGGTTTTGTCGAACTCGGCTTTGACGTCATCGGGGACGCTGAAATTGACAGTGGCCATGTCCTGAGGTCCGTTGTTGAAGATTTCAACAATACCGATGGTACCGGGATTTTGATGACCGTCAAGGCTCTATAAATCCGGCGCAAACACCCGTATTTCGCGCCTCACCATAAGTGCATGATTATATTTATGTTAATGCGAACCTACGACCGCGAGGAAGCGGTGACGGGCGCGCTGGTGCCCGAGCTGTCGCCGCTTCCCCAGTAACGATCCTGGCCAGGACCATCGAGCATGCTGTCTTCACGATGTGTTCCGCGAGGACACTCGCCCTCGAGGCGAGTAACACAGCCTCGAAGGGATTGCTGGCCGAGGAATACACGGTTCCGGGCATCGCCGTCGAACGATACCGTGAGATTGGCACCGTCACGGTCAATTAACCGACGATTGTTGGGTCGCCCTCGTTGCACGGAAGGCCGGGTTCAGTCAGATGTTGGGGTGCGATCCTGAGCCGGGGTTGGACCCAGTGCGTGGGGATGCCCTTTTCGGATAATCACGGTGCCGGGACGGAGCTACCGTGATCCAGATTGCAGGAGAATAAATATGCGCGAATTTATCGTACGCATACGGGGAACGTGAATGTCTGCGCGAAATGATGAGTCGAGACTGACGTTAGCCGTGGTCATTCTGGGTGTGGCACTCGGTTGCCTGTCGGTGCCGCGAGCGTCCGCGGCGGCGGAAATGACGAGGCAGTTCAGCGTCGATCAGCCGATTTCGCCGCAACCTGCCGCAGCGGAGGAAACCTCCACCATCGGAGAGATCATCGTGACCGCCCAACGGCGCCAACAGTCCATTCAGGACGTCGGTGTATCGATCACGGCCGTGTCCAGCGAGCAGATTCGTCAGTTCGGTATCACCAGCTCCAAAGACATTGCGCAGATCGCACCCGGTGTCGTCTTCGAGGCTGGCGAAGGCGGGGGCGGAATCGAGAACGGGTTGACTATACGCGGAATTTCTCAGTCGGACTTCTCGCCGATCCAGGAATCACCGAATTCCATCTATCTGGATGACGTCTACATCAGTTCGCCGAACGCTGCCGGCTTCATGACGTATGACCTGGATCGGATCGAAGTGCTGCGCGGCCCGCAAGGCACGCTCTTTGGGCGAGCATCGAGCGGGGGACTGGTCAATTACATCTCGAAGCAACCGACGGACGCCTTCGACGCTTACGCGCAGATCGGTTATGGGAGCTACGCTGATCGTTGGTTTGAGGGAGCGGTCGGCGGTCCGCTTGCGGATGGAATCCGGGGGCGGCTCTCATACCGTTGGGAAGAAGCCAACGGATACATGGAAAATAGGATGCCGGGAGGACAGGACACATTTGCAACCCACGCCGGAAGTGTGCGTGGACAACTGGCGTTCGATGTGACATCGACGCTGACCGGCCGAATTTCCGCGAGCTATGACTGGCAGCCCCGGCATTCCGACGGAATGTACAGATCCACACCTGCGCACGTAGGACCGAACGGACAACCGGCCCTGCTTCCAGCCGATGTCGACGTCTATGGCACAGGAGCGGGAAACGATGCGACCGGGTACCGGGACCCGTATCCGAGTGCCTGGCAGGCCGCATTCAACAGTGTTGGCTACTCACTCAGCGACAAATATAGCTCCACTGTTTACTTCGATTGGAAACTGGCCGCCGCGACCATCTCGTCCGTGACAAACTTCACCAAGTTCCGGTCCAGCTATAACGAGGATACCGACGGGGGCCCGGTCGACTTCGCGCAGTTTCCGATCGACCAAAATCTGACGCAGTGGTCGCAGGAGATCCGTGCCAACGGCTCCGCGAGAGGGGTGCAATGGACGAGCGGTGTTTTCTACCTCGACACAAACCAGCACGTGGAGGAGGAATTCACGTTTCCGGCGCTTTCCGGCTCATCCTTCGCCTACGACGCCTTTAATCCGGTCCACCAGACGCTGAAATCGATCGGTGTGTTTGGCCAGACCGAATACAAGTTCTCCGACAAATGGCGCGGAACCGTCGGTGCACGCTATACGCACGACGACAAGGTTATGAACGAACAGAACTATTTCTACGAGCTCGGCAACGGGTACTCGGGCGGCTCTGGCAGTACGGTCTACAGTCCGCCGCTGGAGACCTTCAATTTCAGCGAGGCGACCGTCGGATCGCTGGCGCATGAGTCCGAGGGCATGTGGTCCGGCAAGCTGCAGCTGGACTATCTGCCGACCGATCACAGCCTGTATTACGCGAGCATCTCGCGCGGCGTGAAAGGTCCCGGATTCAACATGAATCTTGGCGGCTCGCTCTCGGACGCGCAAACCCCCTTCAAGAGCGAACACATGTATGCGTACGAAACCGGAATGAAGCTCGACCTCCTGGATCGCCGCGTCCGCCTCAACGGCTCCGTGTACTATTACGACTATTACAATTTTCAGGGCTTCGGATTCAACGGACTCGTCGGCCAGGTTGGTAATTACCGCGGCAGTTTCGACGGCGGAGAGCTCGAACTGATCGTATCGCCCGAACGGACCATGACAGTCCAGCTCGGAGTGGCCTACCTCGAATCGTTGCTGCGCGACGTGCCGACCGCTTACAGTGGGATCCATGATGAGCACAGTGTGGAAGCACCGCGCTGGACGCTCAACGGCGCCGCCCGAAAGGCATTCCAATTCTCCTCCGGCAACGAGCTGAGCCTGCAGTGGTCGTTCAACTACCTCAGTAGCCGATATTCATCGGTTGACAACAACTTTGCGACCTTCGTACCCGGATCGTTTATCCACAACGCCCGCGTGGCCTACAAACTCGAGGCTTCCGGCATTGAGATCGCGGCATTCATCAACAATATCAGCAACGTCGCTCGCATGGAGTACTCGTACGACCTCATCTCGTCGACGGGCAGTCTGCTGAGGACGTATGACAAGCCGCGCTGGCTCGGGTTTTCGGTGCGAAAGTCATTTTGACATGTACCGCGTGTGCCGTTGCCGTTCCGAATAGGCGGCGGGGAGGCTCTTACCTGGAATCGCCCTTCACGATGCAATCGCTCGCGTGTTGGAAGGATATTCCGAAAAGGTCCGGCGGTAATAACTTGCGAACCTGCCCATGTGCCAGAAACCCCACCGCGCCGCGATACTTTGCACAGACTCCGAGCTGCCGCAGACCAGTTCCCGCCGCACGCGATTGAGTCTTGCCGCACGCAAGTAGTGGGTCGGCGTGATGCCGAGCACATGTTCGAAACTGTAGCGCAGGGTGCGCGGGCAGACCCGGACAGTTGCACAGACATCGCGGATGGAGATCGGATCGGCGATCTTTGCCTCCATGAACTGCATCGCGCGATCCACGACATACGAGCGCGTAGACGGACGAGGTAATCGCGCCCGGCCAGCGGAGGGGGTGGACAAAATATCGACGAGAGTGTCAACGATGGCATTCTGCAGTACAACGCGCCGCCGGTCGCAGTCGATTTGGGTCGAAGCCTTTGCCAATTCGCGCAAGGCTCCGAAGATGCAATGCTGAAATTGGAGCACTTGCTGAGGGAGGATGGCGCAGACTCTCACGCTGCCGCAGTTGGGGTCAAAGCTCGTTCCGGTGGTTGACTCCCGGAGGTATTCATTCAGGACCTCCTCGTTCACCGCGATCGCAACGGATTCCGCACGTCGGCTGCACGTGATGCGGTCACCGGCATCCCAACGATGTGTGATCAGTCCTCCGCTGGGCGCATTGCGGCCGCCATAATAGAGGTCACCGGAACCGGGCAAAAACGAGAAGAAGAGGCGGGCCCCGCGCCATGGGTGGCCATAGTAGGAAAATGCGCCATCGACGCGCTCATGAACGATCTGCAGGGGACCGAGCCACGCCTCAGTGGTTGTTCCGTGGAAACGTCCAGGCGTGAGCTGCTCATACTCGTGCGACCAATCCGTCCAACTTCTGCTGTGGAGCCACGCATCGTCGGAATCGAGGACGGACAATTTGTTCCGGTCCTTGACGGTTCCGGGTTTTGTCATCGGCAGTATCCTCGGATCTCGCCGTACCGCTTCGGCCGGGCGCAGCAGGCGGAGTAACCCAGCATAATCAAACCCCATCCGATTGTATGCGGGCCGATCTTGTCGGACAAGCCTGCACTACGAGTTTGGCCGAACGCATCCGCGTGAGTCGCAGTGGCGAACGAGGAGTGCTGGTGGCTACCGGACGGGACCTCACCTAGCGAGCCGCCTTCGTTTTGAGGTCGTGCAAGCGCAGGGCAGCCACGATCATGGCGAGCGACGCCACGCCCGCGGTGAGGTTGAAGGCATTTGTACGCAGGAAGTCGGCCGTCGCTAGATAGCCGGCGATTGCCGGACCGACCGCCAGGCCGCCGAGCGTGGCCGCATTGACTAGCATCGCTGCACTGCTGGAACCGTCAATCTTCGTGACTGCCTCGAACTGATACGGGCTCACGATATTCCAGCCGAACCCAAACAGGGACCCGAGTACCAGAAAGTGAGCGACGGGCTGGAGTGTCATCAGCAGGGCAATTGCTGTCAGTTGGACGGCATATCCTGTGTAGAGCGGGCACCGGAATCCGAAGCGGGATCCCAGTAGGGCCGCGACAACGCCGCCCATCATCGTGGCAAAGAGGATCGTGGAAAGATCCGCCTCGACGGTCGACTGCGCTCCGCCCCAGGCGACCCCCATGAACGCAAGGTATGCATATAGGCCACCGCTGCTACAGAAGTAGAGAAAAGTCGCCAGGATGGCCATCCACCCCAATGGCGACACCTTTTCCTGCAATCCTGCGAGGGCGCCCCCGGCCGGGACTTCGGGCGAGCGAGGGCGCGACAGCAGGCGGCAAAGCGGAATCGCCAACAGGGCGAGGCAGGCGATCGCGCCGAACACCCCTGCCACGCCGAACCGGCGCGCGAGCGGGGGTAACAGCGGTACGCCGAGCCACCCCGTCGCGAGTTGCAGAATGTTGAAGAGTGCAAGGTCACGCGCACCATCGCCCTCCGCAAGGACTGCGTACGTCACGGCCTCCACCATTCCGGCGCCAACGCCTGCCAGGGCGCGGGTCAGCAGGAACTCGGAAAAAGGCTGTACGACGCAGGCCAGCACGTTGCCCACCAGTAGAACCACTAGACCCAACAGCGCGAGCCGGGACCGTCCCAGACGATGCACCAGTGCGGGCCTCAGCGCACAGATCATCGTCCCTGCCGCGATTCCTCCCATGTCAACAAAGGCTATCAGCCCGGTCTCGAGTTCATCGAAGCCGCGGATTCTCGCGATGACCGTCAGAAATACCGGCAGCGTATTGACCACCAGGGCGGCGACCGAGCCGACGAGTATTGCGGCGGCCACTGCGCGCAACCGGCGTTCGGCCCGTATCCCGGGCACGCCGGTTGTTGCAATTGGTCGTTCGAACAATGGAGCTACCTGGTCCTCGCAGTGTCGATGCGCGTTCGTCGTTGTGGCCGTGCGCGCTCCGTTGCAACTGCGCCGGTGGATGCTTGCCTAAGGCCGCGGAGCCAGCATCACGAACGATTCACTGTAGGGGAGCTTGCTGAGTGTCAGGTGGATTCGTGAGCCCGCCGGCAGGAACGCCATCTCCCCCGCCCCAACCACGACCGTCCTGCCCTCAGGCAGAAAGTCTATCGTTATTTCGCCGTCGATGACGGTCAGAAACTCATCAACATCGAGCAACCATTCGTTACTTGCGGGGAGCGGCTCGGAGGCACGAAACAGGCCGACATATTTTTTTTTCACTGTGTCGTTCAGCAGGTACTTTGCGGTGCCACCGGCCGAGCCAAACATGCTGAAGGGTGCGTAGCCGTCTTCCTTCGTTCCAATCTTTTTGAACGCATTCATCTGGGGTCCCCTTTGTTGAACCACGTACGCCGCGCTTCCGAGGCTAATGCCCGGCAATGGATGGCCGGTTTACGTACACGAGCGCAGTGCATAGATCGAGCCTAGTGGCTTACTGCAGGGCGCACTGTCCAGATTCGGCAAGCAAGGCAGCGACGGATGCTCGGCAGTGAAGCAGACAGTCGCTGCGGCTCAAAGGCAATCGGCTACATACTGAATGAGTTGCCGCCGACGGCTATTCTGGCAGTGCCAGCTGGCGCAGACTAGCCATATCAGAGGTACGAGGACACGCTCCGCATGGCCCAAGAGTCTGCCGTTACCGTCCTTGGTTTAGGTTCGATGGGGTTCGCGCAGGCGCGTGCCCTACTGAAACGCGGGCATGCAGTTACCGTGTGGAACCGAACCGCAGAAAAAGCAGCGCCGCTCGTATCTGAGGGGGCGAAACTGGCTGGTTCGCCAGCCGAGGCCGTCGCAGCAAGTCCGCTCATCATCATGTGCGTCCTCGATTACGCAGCAGCCAACGGTATTTTGACGGAGCCCGGTGTTGATGCGGCGGTGTCGGGAAAAACTCTGGTGCAGCTCAGCACAGGCGTTCCCGAGCAGGTCTATGCGCAACAGACCTGGGTACGAGAACGCGGCGGTCGATTCGTAGCCGGCGGGATCATGGCGTATCCCCGCAGCATTGGTCGGCCCAACTGCGTGATTCTGTATGCGGGCGATCCCGCTTTCGAGGAGCATCGCGCGACCCTGGCAAGCCTTGGGGGCTCCCTGCAGTTTCTAGGGACCGATCCGGCCGCCGCCGTGGGCGCGTATTTCGCGTTGAGCTCATACATGATCGGCGCTTTGGGACTCTTTTTTGAGACTGCCGCGATAGCCCGACACTACGGCGTGTCTATTGATGTCTACTATCTGCTTGCGCGTCTGATTACGGACGAGGTGATCGAGGGGATTCGAGATGGTGCCCAAAGGGTTGCGACTGGCGACTTCGACGGCAAGTTCGCCAGCATCGACTTGACAGTCGCCGGTATGCAAGAGGTTTGCAACACGTTCAAACAGATCGGCATTCCTGCCAGGATGACCGAGGCCCTGCTCCAGCAGCTCAAAGTTGCAAGCGCGCAAGGAGATGGCGACAAGGATATTGCACACCTGGTCCAGACTCTGTGGAGGCAGCGAAGCAAGTAGGGGCTGCACTAGCCGTGATCGCGCGCCGTCTTCCGGAACAGGCATATGCGCGGCGACACGTTTCAGACGGACGTTCGCCGAAGGTGAGGCGGTAAAAGTATGCGAAGCGGCTCATGTGCCAGAACCCCCAGCGCAGGGCGATTTCTTCAACGGTTCCCGAGGGGCCGGATTGGAGGAGGTCGCGGCGAGCGCCATTGAGGCGGCGCGCAAGCAGATAGCGCGTGGGCGAGAC
>JAXDQF010000292.1:0-3624 GCA_034668025.1 Gammaproteobacteria bacterium
GGGACGGATCTTCTGGTTGCGCAACGTCCTGAGCGCCGCGTTCAACTCCCTGTCTGTGTTAGTGTTAGTCCCGCCATTGTACGGCATCGTCGACACGCTCTTCATCTTCGGCAGCGTGCGTCAATGTGTGCACGACAAAATTGCCGACACTATTGTGGTCGAGGCCTGAACAACACTGATCCCGGTAGAACCGTTGCCTCATTTCGATGACTTCGGCAAATAGGGTGGGCGTATCAGCCCGTCTCGTCCTCCGCCTCTTCCGGTGGAATCTCGTCCAGCAGTTCAGCGAGCAACACTCCAGGTTTGATCCGCTGAACCCCCACACCGTGCAGCGCTTTGTCCACGAGCTGCCATCCCTCCCGCTCCTGAAGCGGAATGATTTCGGCGGTTTTGAACGCAATCGAGCCCAAAGGCGGAGAGTAGAAAACGTATGCCGTGTGCGACTGTATCTGGCGTGACTGCCAGGAAAGCCCAGCCGCTCCAGGAGCTGCGGTCATCAGCTCCCGAGCTGCTGAGTGTGTTTCTCCGTAAGCACTTTCAGGAATCACGCAAAGCCGTTGCCACTCAGCATGCCGACTAGCGCTCGTGCTCAGGTGCCGGAAGTGGGGAGACCGCAGGTCCAGAATGGACGTCTCCTGTACGAGCTCGAGTCGAGCAATCGATCTCTCCGCAAGCAACCCCTCATCCACATACTGAGGCTGTCGCGTCTCAATCACTAGGTTCCGAAGAACAGTCTCCCAAAAGGCGCATTCGGAACAGTCGCCCGCATAGTACATTCCGCGCTTGGGAGGCGGAGGCAGCGCGAACCGATTGAGCGACTTTGCATTGAATGACCGGGCGTCATACTTCGACGGATAAACATGCCAAAGTTCGGTACCCGCCGGCAGGCGGGTGTAGTGCTCACGAAGATCGCCCGCAGACCCTGCTACCACCGTTCATCGCTTATTTCGAAGTCACTGCGCGCAGCCTCGATCACTGCTTTCGGGTCTTTTGGAAATACATCCGCCGGCCGTGATCCACCGAGCTGAGCGTGAGGCTGGAAGAGCCAGAACGCTTGCCGCCATCCGCTGCGATCTGCCGGAAGCAGGCCCAATAGCACCTTCATCTCCGGCATCAACAAACCGGAGTCGCGGCGAAACTGAAATGTCGGATGCAAGTACTCGCGGCCGTTCCACGCGCCCAACAGCTCTCCACCGCGGCGAAGTCGGCTCGCCGTATTGTTGACCCCCTGAGAATCAGGCCGGCCGCCCTGTTGCAAGTGCACCGCAGGCGCATCGATCCATTTCTCCTGCGCCAGCAGTTGAGAGCGCCGCTCGCGCGCGAGCTGCAAACCCTGGTCAGCATCGCCCTCGCCCGGCGGGTCCTGCGTGGTCGTCGAAGGAGGCGCGAGCTCAGATAAAAACGCGATCGCCGAGTCGAGCTCGTCGTTGAGTTCCCACTTCTCCGAAGCAGACCAACGATCAGGGGACGTGCTGCAGTAGAACGCAACGTCGGGAACGTTGCTCAGCACCGATTTCTTCACCTGCAGCATTTTGCGCAGCGTTGAATCGTAATCCACAGGATCGGTCAGGACAGGCATGGAAAGACGGGTTTGCTGATCCTGTTTGAGGACGTAGTCCTTCAAGAGGCGGCACGCGATCAACAGTCGGTGCGTCTTACCGGAGCCGCGTCCGGTAACCACAATGCCTGCGGATCTCGCGCGGACCCAAGGAATATCCTGAGGCTCACTGAAAGGCCGTAACTGGGGCGACTTACTGATTTCCAGGGCAATTCCGCGGACAGCTGCTGAGGTCATATCGGGAATAAGACTGCTATGGGTGATAAGGTTGCTATCGGCGCTATCGGATCGCCACTGACTATAGTCGGAGTCCGAATGCGTTAAAAGCCCCTCTGGGGGCTACGTCTGTACAATGTTCGCTATATATGCGAACATTGTTCTATGATCCCCACCCAGCTGCGAGTAATTCTAGCCACCTGTGATCTAGCTCAAGCCGACTTTGCCCGGCTGATCGGGGTTTCCCCTCGCGCGGTGTCCCTATGGCTGAGCGGTGCGCGCGAAATGCCCGGTCCGGCTGAGGCCTACCTGAGGCTGTTTCAGCTACTTCCGAAAAACCTGCTACGAACCGAATTGGCCCGACTCAACGCCCGAGGAACCGGAATGCGCGACGGCATGTTTGGAATCACCTACCAGGGTCAAGCCGGCGCGGGCACCGGCATCCTCATTTTCGATTCCGGTCGGGTGTACGGCACCGACGAAGAAGGCGCCCGCTACGATGGTAGCTACCTCTTCGATGAGGACACGGGCCACGCGGATGTCACTGTGAAACTAACTTTTCCACCGCAGGTCCCATCCGTCTTCGGTATTACCAATCAGTACGAGTGGTCGATTGACGTCCGAGGTCAATTCGATCCGAAAGAGAACTCCTCGCACCTCCAGGTGACAACCTCACTCAATACGCCCCTCCAGGCCCAAATCAAATTTTTACGTGCCCTGCCGGACGCAGCATGAACAAACTCTTCTCTCAACCCAAGCAAATCCGGATCGCGCAGCCGGTGCTACCCGTGACTCAACTGCCCCCGGCGCTCTACTGGATTACGCATCTCGCCCGCGAAAAAGGCGTGCAACACCACGCACCTCGTGTTGTGAGGATCTATCTCGATGACACCTGGCCAGCCTCCCGCGCTGCTATCCGCGTCCATCAGCTTAGGATTGGCATTATTCCCGTGATCGGCACAGGCTTTAGCGCTGCCGGTGTTGAACCCGACTGCGTGGGGCACATAAAAGAATTGGACTCCTAACAATCTGACTGCACCGAGAGTCATAGCTGCAAATAACGTTTTTTCGCCAGATCTAATCTCTGAGCTTTCGACCCGCCGCAATAAACCGCTAAAACCGCTGCAGTCGCCTTTCGAAGGTTTGCACCCGCGTCACTGAGGTAACGCCATGGCGCTCTCTGTGAAGGCCGTCTCTAATCATCCCGACGGTCGTCGCCGTATTTCACAGACGCCTTTGACCGTAACGGGTACGTTTAGTCAACTCGTGACATCCCGTTGCGGAGTCTGCATCATCGTCATGCAATCGGATCTCGTACGTGGAATTGATCTCGCCTACGCGGACCGAACCGACCCCCTCGTCTTCGCGCTCACAGGCCGGACCGGCAGTGGTTGTACAACTGCGGCCAATACACTCGCAAAATCGTATGACGAGATCACACTTTCCGACGGCGACCCTGACGATGTAGAAACTCGCAAGCTTGGAATTGCCACAGAATTCGCGCGCTCTCAATGGCATCCCTTCTGGTGGGCCGACTCGGCCCACATTCAGCTGCCGAGCCCCTTGAGCACGAGTCTCCTTGCAATGCTGACGCTGCGCACCCTGCCCCCCGCAGCCACAGCGCGCCTTTCTGGCCATGATTCGTCACTACGTGACCGACGAAGCCGAGCCGGGAAGCCACATTCCAACTCAGGCTCGCGGCATCCTGGGATCTCCCGGACCGAAGGAGGTCGCCGGGTTTCGATGCGCGTTGCGCGAGGCGCTGTCCGACTAGTCTTGGGTTCGTGCGCAAACCGTCTCGAAGCACTCACGCGCGATCCGGGTCAACACCAGCGATTGTGCCCAGCGGT
>JAXDQF010000293.1:0-32789 GCA_034668025.1 Gammaproteobacteria bacterium
CGAGCGCGAGAACGCCCGCGTGTTGGCACTCATGCCGCGAACAGCAGAGTTGTACCGCGAACAGATCGACCTGGGGCTGGGCGGCGATCCTGCAGCCGCAGCGAGAGCGCGCACGATCCTTCGTGAAATGCTTGGGGAAATTACCCTTTCACCGGCAGAAGACGGCTCGCTGTGGGCCGAATATGCGATGCAGCCTGCCGCGCTGCTGAAAGATGCAGGAACAGGTGGTCGGGGTGACAGGATTTGAACCTGCGACTCCTACGTCCCGAACGTAGTGCTCTACCAGGCTGAGCTACACCCCGAATTGGACAACCCGGTGTCCTGGCAAGCCGGGGAGGCAGCGAGGGATAACGGGGCGCGAAGTGTACTGAACGCCCCCATCCGCAGCAACGCAAATCTGGCGCCCCCCAAGCGCCGTCAAGGACTTGCGGCCGCACGGCCGGCTCGGTCAGCCGGTAAACGAAGCCACACACGCCCGCTTCTCCGCCGGAACCTCCAACCGAAACCCCGCCGCATCGGCGTAAGCCCACTGAAAAGCCGGCCGGCTGGCAATACGCTCGTGGTACCGGCGGAAGACATCGTCGGTGCACATGCCGTAGGCACGTGCCCAAATGACGTTCTGTCCCATGACGCAGTCGACCGCACTGAAGTCTTCCCCACAAATATAAGGAGCCGCGCTCAACCGGCCCTTCAACTGCGGTTCGACCTCGTTGACGAACTTACGTCGGTACCGCTTGATGGTGCGGGGATCCCGGTCGCGGTCCGGTAGGAGGTGCTCATGGCAGCGTATCTGCCACAGCATCATGTCCATCGGGGAGGCAGCGAAGTGCAACATCTGCAGATAGTCGGCACGCCGAAATGACAGGTCACCGGCCGGTGGGGCGAGGCCCTTTTCGGGAAAGGCATCCGCGAGTAACGACACCATGGCGGCGCTTTCGACCATGTACATGACTTCGTCGGGGCGCGTAGTGATTTGCAACGTCGGGACGTTGTGGTTGGGGTTCTTGCGCAGGTAGTCCGGATGGAAGTGTTCGTTGTCGTTCAACGATACGAACTCTACTTCGAACTGGTCGCCCAGTAGCTCACGCAGCAACCATTTCACTCTCACGCTGCGAGTTGCGGGACAGTGAAAGAGCTTGAACTTGATGAACTGCATGACAACACCCCCGACGATCTGTTTTCAGAAGCGTCCAAGATGTCGTTGTCGGCACTAAACGACTGTTAAGTGGTGTTAGAAGCTCGCGGCTACCCCGTTCCCGGGCGCCGCCACGATGGCAGCACCCCGAAGCAAACACTCAGGTCGTATGCGCCACCGCAAATCGCGCCAACGCCGCCAACCCCGTCCTGTAGGGAGTATCAGGCAACGCATCAAGCGCCTTCAGCGCGCGCTCCGACTCGCTTTGCGCGAGCCGCGCCGCATACTCGAGTCCCCCGGTGGACTCGATGGCAGCAACGATGGGCTCCAACTGGGCGAGTCCACCGTTCTCAATCGCAAGTCGAATGGCCGCCTTCTGCGACTCGTCGCCATGCCGCAAGGCATGGATCAGCGGCAATGTAGGTTTGCCTTCCGCGAGGTCATCTCCGAGGTTCTTTCCGCGCTCGGCCGGATTGGAGCGATAGTCGAGAACATCGTCCATGAGTTGGTACGCAGTCCCAAGATGTTTCCCATACGCAGCCAACGCCTGCACCACCGCATTCGTGCCTCCCGCCAGCACCGCCGCCACTTCGGCACCCGCCTGAAACAACTTGGCGGTCTTCCGGTGGATCACTTCCAGGTAGCGCTGTTCGGTTGTATCGGGATCGTGCGCATTCATCAGCTGCAGCACTTCGCCCTCAGCGATCACGTTGGTCGCTTCGGCCATGATCTCCATCACGCGCTGGTTCGTGAGGGCGGCCATCATCTGAAACGCACGCGAGTACACAAAGTCGCCGACGAGAACACTCGCCTGATTGCCAAACACCTCGTTGGCTGTGTCGCGCCCACGACGCATGGACGAACCGTCGACGACGTCGTCATGCAGCAAAGTAGCGGTATGAATGAATTCAATGAACGCGGCCGCTTCGACGACGGCATGGCCGTCGTGTCCGCACGCTCGGCCGACCAGGACGACCAGCAGGGGGCGCAGTCGCTTGCCGCCGCCTGCGATGATGTGGTCCGCGATCTGGTCGACCAGGGGTACCGCACTTTTGAGGCGGGCCCGGATGACTCGGTTGACGGATTCGAGATCCGATTGGACGAGGCCCCTGATTTCTTCGAGGGTCATCGTCACTGGGAACAGAGTGTCGCGGGCGGCATTCATGATGAGCCCCACATCCTAGCCGACGCAGGGGCCGGCGAGAATGGTGAAGGCGGAACCTCACCCGAAGGGGGGATATGCGCTAAGTGCTGGTGTAAGCTGGAGAAACAGCCGTTTGACCCGCAGGGGGTCCGCCAGTAGAATGCGCGGCCTTCTTCGGCCCCCATTCCAGTCTCTAATCACTATGTACGCAGTCATCGCTACCGGCGGAAAGCAGTATCGGGTCTCTAAAGACGGTCTCCTCCGCGTCGAAAAGCTCGACGCCGAGCCGGGCGCCACCGTTGAATTCGGTGAGGTGCTGCTGGTGGGCGAGGGCGCCGACGTGACCCTGGGCAAGCCCCTCATCAAGGGCGGCAAGGTGATGGCTACCGTGGTTCGCCACGGCAAGTCTGCCAAGGTCAGCATCATCAAGTTCCGCCGGCGCAAGCACTACATGCGGCAGGGAACGCATCGGCAGTTCTTTACCGAGGTCAAGGTCACGGACATCAGCGCAGGCTGAGCCGGGTCGCCCGTCGACGGGCGCTATTCAGATTAGAATTTCGCAGGATTTGCACTCATGGCACATAAAAAAGCAGGCGGCAGTACCCGGAACGGTCGCGATTCCCATTCCAAGCGTCTGGGCGTCAAGCGCTTCGGCGGCGAATTTGTCCTGGCTGGCAACATTCTGATTCGCCAGCGTGGCACACCGGTGCGCGCGGGCGCGAACGTAGGCGTTGGCACGGACCACACCCTGTTCGCGAAGGTCTCGGGTAAGGTGAAGTTCCAGAAGCGCGGCGCCGAGCAGCGCATGTACGTACACGTCCTCCCGGAGGCCACGGCAGCTGAGGCCCACTAAGGTCTCGCGTTCGCCGTGAACGTCTCCAAACCCCGGCGCATGCCGGGGTTTTTGTTTTAGGCGGGGCCGACTAGGCTGGTAATTATGAAATTCGTCGATGAGGCACGGCTCAGGGTCCAGGCCGGGAACGGTGGCCGGGGCAGCACCAGTTTTCGCCGGGAGAAATTTGTTCCCCTAGGGGGACCGGACGGCGGAGACGGGGGAGATGGCGGCAACGTCTACCTTCGCGCGGTGTCTGGCATCAATACCCTGGCTGATTTCCGTATTGAGAAGACGTACAGGGCTCAGCACGGCGAAAACGGGTCCAGCAACGATTGCTTCGGCAAGGGCGGGGACGACACGTATGTCCCTGTGCCGATCGGGACGATCGTAAGGGACTCCGAAACAAACGAAGAGCTGGGCGACCTGACCCGCCACGACGACACGCTGTTGGTCGCGCGGGGAGGCAAGGGCGGCTGGGGAAACCAGAAGTTCAAGTCGAGCACCAACCGTTCGCCCCGCCAGTTCGGACCGGGTCTTCCCGGCGAGAAGCGCACGTTAGAGCTGGAGATGAAGGTCATCGCGGACGTGGGCCTGCTGGGATTCCCGAACGCGGGCAAGTCCACGCTGATTCGCGCGGTCTCTGCGGCTCGCCCGAAGGTAGCCGACTATCCGTTTACGACGCTGTTCCCGAATCTGGGCGTCGTGGACGTCGGACAGCACCGAAGTTTCGTGATGGCCGATATCCCCGGGCTGATCGAAGGGGCGGCGGAAGGGGCGGGCCTGGGAATCCGCTTTCTAAAGCATCTTCAGCGAACCAAGGTTCTGCTGCACCTGGTGGACATAGCCCCACTGGATCCTGACGCTGATCCCGTGCGCGACGCCCGGGCGATCGTGGCCGAGCTGAAGAAATTCGATAAGGAACTGGCGGCGAAACCGCGCTGGCTGGTCCTCAACAAGCGCGACTTGATGCCCGACGAAGAGGCCGAAAAACGCGCACGCGCAATCGTCCGCAGCCTGCGTTTCCGCGGGCCGCACTTCCTCATCTCCGGCGCGACGGGCCGGGGGACGAGGGAGCTGGCGGATGCCGTTATGAGCTTTTTGGAGGAACGGGAGCGGGAGGCACGCGCTCACGAATCGTCTGCAGAACAAACTCACGACGCGCAGCCGGCTTCAACTTGAAGCCGCGAGGCGGCGTGGGTACTGCGGCGTTTGCGGCAATCCTGCCGTTTTTTACGATAGCGTTCATCACGGCCTCACTGCATTGCGCGAATTCGAGCACTCAGTCGGCTCTTGTGTCGCGCGGCTTTATTGCGGTGGATGATCTGCTTGTTCACCAACGTATCGATGACGGGGACGGCTTCTTTATAGCTAGCCGTGGCCGTTTCCTTATTTCCGCCAGCAATGGCTGCCGTGACGCTACGGACGGCGGTACGCATGCGTGACCGCAATGCAACGTTACGGGTGCGATGCTTTTCAGCTTGTCGAGCAGCCTTCTCGGCGGACTTGGTATTAGCCACGAAATCTCCGTCTGGAACCATCCCCGGAATCGCGGGGGGCGGTAGTCTGCTGATACGACCTTCGCTTGTCAACGCGGTATACTTTGACGCTTTGCCGTCAATGACTTAAGCCACCATGGAGCTCATTCGCGGTCCTTCGAACCTGCGCGAACGCCATCGGGGGTGTGTCGTGACCATAGGTACGTTCGACGGGATCCACCTAGGTCACCAAGCCCTGCTGAAGCGCTTATGTGAACACGCGGCGCGTCAGTCCCGTCCGGCCATGGTGCTCACCTTCGAGCCCATGCCCCGCGAGTATCTGAAGCCTGGGAGCCCGCCGGCCCGGCTGACGTCCTGGCGAGAACGCTGGCATATTCTGGGCGGCTGCGGCATCGACTATATGTGTGTGCTGCGTTTCGACGAGCGGTTGCGTAACCTGTCAGGCAAGGATTTCGCGACGCTGTTGGCGCAGGAGCTGCACGCCCATTTGATCGTTGTCGGCCACGACTTCCGGTTCGGACGTAATGGCGAGGCAACGGCCGAGAGTTTGACCACATCCGGGGCCGAATTGGGCTTCGAGGTGGATGTGGTGGAGCCCGTCCTGCTGGACGGCGCACGAGTCAGCAGTAGCGGTGTACGTGAGGCACTGGCGCGAGGCGATTTCGGGCTGGCGCGCGCGTGGCTGGGACGCCCGTATTCGATGACTGGACGAGTGGTCCAGGGCAATCAACTCGGCCGCAAATTGGGCTTTCCGACCGCGAACCTCCGGACGGGCCGGCGGCGTGTACCGGTGGCCGGGATTTTTGCCATTCGTGTGCATGGCGTCACCGCCGAACCGCTGCCGGGCGTTGCAAGCCTCGGAACGCGCCCCACCATTGATGGTGGTGGCGAGATGTTGCTGGAAGCACACCTGTTCGACTTCGCCGGCAACCTGTACGGCCGCGAGATCGAAGTGGAGTTCGTATCCAAGCTGCGGGACGAGGAGCACTTCGCGGACCTCGACGCGTTGGTAGTACAGATGAACCGAGATGCGGCGGAAGCTCGCCGCATCCTGCAGTAGTAGTAAATAAATGGCCCAAGACACAGAGAACCGCTACAAATCGACGATCAACCTGCCCCAGACGGACTTCCCCATGAAGGCCAACCTGGCGCAGCGCGAGCCTGCGCAGGTCAAAGCGTGGGACGATCAGAGCGTCTATGCACGGCAGCGTGAAATCGCACGCGGCCGTCCGCGCTTCGTCCTGCATGACGGTCCGCCGTACGCCAACGGCGAAATTCACATCGGCCATGCGGTCAACAAGGTCCTGAAGGACATCATCGTCAAGTCGCGTTCTCTGGACGGCTTCGACTCTCCTTACATCCCCGGTTGGGATTGCCACGGCCTGCCGATTGAGCTGCAGGTCGAAAAGAAGTATGGCCGTCCCGGTCAGAAACTCGATGCGAGCGCCTTTCGCAGCGCCTGTCGTGCGTATGCCCAGGGGCAGATCGAGCTGCAACGCACCGACTTCAAGAGGCTCGGTGTCCTCGGCGACTGGGACAACCCCTACCTGACGATGGATCCCCATTACGAGGCCCAACAGTTGCGGGCCTTCGGCAAGATCATCAAGAATGGGCACTTGTACAAGGGCGTCAAGCCCGTGCACTGGTGTCTCAAGTGCCGTTCGGCGCTCGCTGAGGCGGAAGTGGAGTACGAGGAGCACACCTCGCAGGCCATCGATGTCTATTTCCAGGTTGTTGACAACCGCGAGCTGGAAAAGCGTGTTGATTTGAGCGCCGGCAAGTTAGGTAGCTCGCCGGCCGACGTGGTCATCTGGACCACGACTCCCTGGACACTGCCGGCGAACCAGGCTGTCACCCTCGGGCCGGAAATTCGCTATGTGCTCGTCGAAGCGCACAAGGATGGCGAGCCGCATCGTTTGATCGTGGCGACTGAGCTGTTGGATGCTTGTTTGCATCGTTACAGGATGACGGTGCAGGAGACGCTTGCGGAGTTTGCGGGTACTGCGTTGGAGGGCCTGAAGCTGCAACATCCTTTCCAGGATCGGCAGGTGCCCGTCATCGTCGGCGAACACGTAACTCTGGATGCGGGCACGGGTGCTGTGCATACGGCACCGGGCCACGGTCTCGACGACTTCATCATCGGTCGCAAGTACGGCCTGCCCGTCACGAATCCTGTGGGCAACGATGGTCGATTCCTGCCGGATACGCCGCTCGTCGCCGGCATCGAAGTTGAGGAGGCAACTCCGATCATCATCGAAGTGCTCAAAGAGCGTGGCCGCCTGGCGCATCACGAATCCTATCGCCACAGCTATCCGCATTGCTGGCGGCACAAGACGCCGCTGATCTTCCGTGCAACCCCTCAGTGGTTCATCAGCATGGAACAGAATCAGTTGCGTGCGCATACGTTGCGCGACATTAAGAAAGTTCAGTGGACGCCCGCGTGGGGCGAGCAGCGCATCACTGGAATGATCGAGAATCGACCCGACTGGTGTATCTCGCGCCAGCGTACCTGGGGCGTGCCGATCCCCTTGTTTGTGCACAAACAAACCGGCGCTCTGCACCCGCGTACCCAGGAACTGATCGAAGCGGCAGCCGCTCGCGTGGACAAGGGCGGCATCGATGCCTGGTTCGCGCTCGATCCGGCGGAGTTGTTGCACGAAGAAGCCGATGACTACGACAAGGTCACTGACGTCATGGACGTGTGGGCCGACTCGGGGATGTCGTTCGAGTGTGTGGGTACCCTGCGGCCGGAAGTGAAGGCGCCCGTCGACCTGTATCTCGAGGGCTCGGATCAGCATCGCGGCTGGTTCCACAGCTCCATCCTGATGTCGGAGGCTCTCTACGAGCGCGCTCCTTATAAAGCGGTGCTCACTCACGGTTTCACCGTGGATGAGAAAGGCCGCAAAATGTCGAAGTCTTTGAAAAACGTCATTGCGCCCCAGAAGGTGATCGACAGTCTGGGCGCCGACGTGTTGCGCCTGTGGGTCGCGGCAACTGACTACGCCAACGAGATCACCGTCTCCGATGAGATCTTCAAGCGGATGGCCGAGTCTTATCGGCGCATGCGCAACACGGTGCGGTTTCTGCTCGGCAACCTGCAAGGCTTCGATCCGAAGCGCGATGCAGTGGCTCCAGCCGATATGGTGGCGCTCGACCGTTGGGCGCTGGCCCGGACGAAAGAGTTGCAAGCCGAAATCCTGGATGCCTACCGGCAATTCGCTTTTCACGTCATCTATCAGAAGGTGCACAACTTCTGCATCGTGGACCTGGGTGGCTTCTATCTCGACGTGTTGAAAGACCGGATGTACACCACTCCGAAGGACAGCCAGGCGCGCAGGTCTGCACAGACCGCGGTGTATCACATCGCCGAGAGCATGGTGCGCTGGCTCGCTCCGATTCTGTCGTTCACCGCCGAGGAGATCTGGCGGTTCCTGCCGGGCGAGCGCGCGGACTCCGTGTTTCTCAGCACCTGGCACACCATACCCAGCGGGTACAACACACCGGAAACTCCGCACGACAACATTGATTGGCCGGCGTTGATTCATCTGCGTGGTGATGTCACACGCGAGCTGGAGAAGATCCGCAACGAGGGAGCGATCGGCTCACCGTTGGATGCGGAGGTGGATGTGTATTGCGAGCCGGGCGATTTTGCGCGCTTCAATGCACTCGGCCAGGAGCTTCGCTTTCTGCTGATCACCTCGGAAGCGCGGGTTCACCAGGTCGAGAAACTGCCTGAAGGGACGGTGCACACGACTCATGGGCTGCTTTACGGGGCACAGCCACCGCGCGTTTCCTTCGCGGTCGCGGCGACATCAGCTGTGAAATGCGTGCGTTGCTACCAGCGCCGGCTGGATGTGGGCTCAAATCCGGCACATCCGGAAATTTGTAGCCGATGCGTGACCAACGTCGATGGTCCCGGCGAAATCCGGCGGTTTGCATGAGCACAGCCACCGGCGGTAGCGCCGCGGCCAGAAGCGGCTGGCTCTGGCTGCCCCTCACGGTGATCGTCATTGCGATCGACCAGCTCTCGAAGCTGTGGATCGTGCGCCACTTGGCCGAGTACGAGCGCGTGACCCTGCTGCCTGTCCTGGATATCACGCTCTGGTACAACAAGGGCGCGGCATTCAGCTTCCTGGGCGAGGCCTCAGGGTGGCAGCGCTGGCTGTTCTCGGGACTGGCCTTCGTGGTGGCCGTCGGCCTGATTGCCTGGCTGAAGCGCCTGAACGGGCGCGCGCAGTGGCTGCTGTCCTGCGCGCTGGCGCTGATCCTGGCCGGGGCCATTGGAAATGTGATCGACCGCTTGCGAATCGGTCACGTGGTCGATTTCATCCTGGTGCACTGGGATAATTCTCCCATCCGGATATTGAATCCTTTCCCGGCATTCAATGTCGCGGATTCGGCCATCACCATCGGGGCCGCATTTTTGTTGTTCGACGCCTGGCGGGAAAGCCGCGGCGCAAAGAGGGCGAGTGTATGAAAGTTCTTCTGGCCAACCCACGTGGATTTTGTGCGGGAGTCGATCGGGCGATCGACATCGTGGAGCGTGCAATTGAATTGTTCGGACGACCGATTTACGTCCGCCACGAAGTAGTTCACAACACTCATGTGGTCGAGCGCCTGCGGGGTCTCGGGGCCGTATTTGTCGAAGAGTTGCAGGAAGTGCCTTCCGGCAACACGGTCATTTTCTCAGCGCATGGCGTGTCGAGCGCCGTGGAAGCAGAAGCGAAGACGCGCGGCCTCACTGTGTTCGATGCCACGTGCCCGCTGGTGACCAAGGTCCACATGGAAGTGCAGCGCTACGCCCGTGAGGGCCGCGATGTCATCCTCATCGGCCATGCCGGCCATCCTGAGATCGAAGGCACGATGGGCCGGTTTGACGCCTCCTACGGCGGCAACATCTATCTCATCCAGAGCGTCCAGGACGTCGAGAATTTCGACGCGCGTGATCCCGCCAATCTGGCGTTTGTCACCCAGACAACCTTGTCGATGGATGATACGACCGAGATTGTTGCCGCCTTGCGGCGCAAGTTCCCGTTGCTGTCCACGCCTCGCAAGGAAGACATCTGCTACGCCACCCAGAATCGCCAGGATGCCGTCAAGAAGCTCCTGGAGAAGTGCGATGTGGTCGTCGTGGTGGGGTCGCGTACCAGCTCCAACTCGAACCGGCTGCGTGAGCTTGCGGACCGTGCCGGTGTTTCCGGTTATCTCGTTGACGGGCCGGATGACATGCTTCGCGAGTGGTTTGACGGCAAGCAGGCTGTTGGTGTGACAGCGGGCGCGTCAGCACCCGAGCTGTTGGTGCAACAGGTGGTGGAGCGACTTCGCAGCTGGGGTGCAGAAGTGCCCGAGGAAGTCGTGGGCCGCGAGGAGAAAGTGTTCTTCGCGCTGCCGCGGGAGTTGCGGTTCGCCGGCAAAGGCGCTGCGGAGAAGGCGGCTTCTTGAGCGCCGCCCGTTCGCCTGCTGCGGTCGCTCCGCAGCGGGGCCGCCCGCGATGGTCGATCTAACGGCGTGCGCTATCGCTCATTAACGGCGTGCGCCGTATACCGACTTCTTCAGCTTCCAGCGCTTGTGTGACCACGGCCAGTCGGATGGCGCCTCGCGAATCTGCTGCTCCACCCGGCGTGCATAGCGCTCGGTGAGCTCGCCTGGCGCCAGCTTCTCATCGGGTCCCTGAAGCGGCTCGAACGCCATCTCGTAATACCCGCGTGACACGCGGCGCATGGCAATGAAGAACACGGGAAGCTTGGTTACGCGCGCGATCTCTTCCGGGCCCATGTAGAACGCCGTATCCCGATTGAGAAACCGCGTCCAGTGTTTGTGCTCGCTGGTCGTCGGTTCCTGATCGGCCACCATCGCAATGGCCCGCGGGATGCCGCGCCGCTTGATGATGTCCGGCAGCAATTCCTTGGCCGGGATGAGGCGGCAGCCGAAGCGGCTGCGGACGGTCTTCATTTCGCGCTCGGCCCAAGGGTCCACCAGGGGCTTGTAGGCCGCATCCACCGGGTAGTTCAGCTCGAGGGAAAACCCGAGCAGCATCCACTCCCAGTTGCACTGATGCGCCGCAACACACAGTACCGGCTTACCCTGCGCCAGCAACTCGCGCGGCGCTTCGAGATTCCCTATGCGCACCCGCCGCCGGATCTCATCAGGCGGCATGGTTGCCGACTTCACGATCTCGACGAACATATCCGCGAATCCCGCGTAATAACGGCGCTTGGTGCGGCTCAGCGCCTTCTCGTCCATCTCGGGAAACGCCAGCTTCAGGTTGTTGTGCACCAACTGCGCCCGATAGGGCACGACGCGGTAGGCGAGCCAGCCGATGGCTGAAGAAAAGGCGTACAGGACCGGGAGCGGCAGGGCCGCCAACATGCGGACCCACCACGCCGAGCGGGCCGGCGTGGCTGAATTGGAGGTAGACGGGACGAGCCCGCCGTCTGGCGTTGACACTGTCGACATGAGCCTCAGCCAGCTGGATGAGGTTCCGATGCCGGCCTTTCTGGGGTTGGAGTTGTGAGCACGCGGCCGAACTTGGGTCCGAGCCACCGCTCAATGTCGTCGATCAGTGTAAAGGCTGCGGGCACGATCACCAACGTCAATCCTGTCGAGGTGATCAGCCCGCCAATGACTGCAATGGCCATGGGGCCGCGGAAGGCGTTGTCACCGCCGATTCCGATGGCAACAGGAAGCATTCCGGCGACCATGGCCACGGTCGTCATCACGATCGGTCGGGCACGCTTGTGACCCGCTTCGAGCAGGGCAGTCCAGCGGTCCTTGCCGAGCCGCATTTCCTCAATGGCGAAGTCCACGAGCAGAATCGAGTTTTTGGCCACAATGCCCATGAGCATCAGGAAACCGATCATGACGCCCAGAGACAGCGAGTGACGGGTGGCCATGAGGGCCAGCACCGCACCGCCAATCGACAGCGGCAGGGACGAGAGGATGGTGATCGGCTGCAGCACGCGGGCAAACAGCAGCACCAGCACCGCGAACACCATCAGGATGCCGGTCGTGATCGCAATCATGAAGTTGGTGAACAACTCCGCCATGATTTCCGCATCACCCACGTCAACGAGCCGTACCCCGTTCGGCAGATGCTTGATCGTGGGCAGGGTGTGAATCTTGTCCAATGCCGTTCCGAGTGCCGTCCCGTGGGTCAAGTCCGCCTCGAGTGAGATGCGGCGGCTCTGGTTGTAGCGGCGCACCTTCGTGGGTCCCTCGCCGAAACTGATGTCGGCTACGGCCTTCAGCGGAACAGCGCCGCCGGACGCCGTGGGCACCGGCAGGTTCTCGAGTGTTCCCAGATCGCGCCGGGTTGATTCGAGCAGGCTCACCCGGATGGGGACCTGCCGATCCGACAGCGAGAACTTGGCGCTGTTCTGATCGAGATCGCCCAATGTGGCTATGCGGATCGTCTCGCTGATGCTGGAGACGGTCACACCCAACTGGGCGGCGAGATCGAAGCGCGGCTTGATGAGAATCTCCGGGCGCTGCATGTCACCGTTGATGCGCGCATCGCGCAGCTCCGGCATGGCACGCATCTCGTCGACCACTTTCTCCGCGGTGTGCTGGGTGAGCTCCGGATCATCGCCGGTGATGTAAATGTTGACGTCCCGGCCGCCGCCACCGCCGCCATTCTTGTTGAAATGGATCTGCGAGTCAGGCAGCACCCGCAGCTCCTTGATGACACGGTCTTCCCATTCCTTCTGGGTCACATTGCGCTGGTTGCGCGGCACCAGGGAGATGAACAGCTGCGCACTGCGGATCTCGCCGGAGTCGTCCTCACCGATGGACTCCACAATGTTGGTCACTTCGGGCTGGCGGGCCACGATCTTATAAGCGGCTGCCGAGGCGGCCGCTGTATCTTCGAGGCGCACGCCGGTCGGCAGCTCGATGGCGAGGTTGGGCGCGCCGAAGTCCGCGTCGGGCACGAACGACTTCGGAATCATCATCAGGCCCATGACGGAAAGCGCGAAAAAAGCCGTGCCCGCCAGGATTGTCTTCCAGCGGTTGTGAATGCACCAGTTCAGCGTCCGCATGTACATGGCCATGATCGGGCCATCGGTGGGATCTGCGACGCGCTCCGATTTCAACGTGTAGGCGGCGATGACAGGTGTGATGAGTCGCGCAACCAACAGTGAGAAAAACACCGCTGCCGCGACCGTCAGGCCGAACTGGATGAAATATTGTCCCGAGATACCCGGCATGAAGCTGACAGGCAGGAACACCGCCATGATGGTGCAGGAGGTGGCGACCACCGCCAGTCCGATCTGGTCAGCCGCGTCCAGCGCGGCCTGGAAGCCGCTTTTGCCCATGCGCATGTGGCGCACGATGTTCTCGATTTCGACGATCGCATCATCCACCAGCACACCGGCCACCAGCGAGAGCGCCAGCAGGCTGATGTTGTTCAGGGTGAATCCCATCCACTGCATGAATGCAAAGGTCGGGATGGCGGATAATGGAATGGCCAGCGCGGAGATGGCCGTCGCACGCCCGTCCCGCAGGAAAAACCAAACCACCAGCACCGCCAGAATCGAGCCTTCGATAAACGCGGCCAGTGCCGAGTGGTACTGCTCTTTCGTGTAGTCCACGGTGTTGAAGACCTTGGCCATCTTCACCTGCGGGTTTTCTTTCTCGACCTTCGCCAGCTCTTTCTCGACAGCGGCCATGACGGTGACGTCCGATGCGCCCTTCGCCTTGGCTACTGAGAAGGTGGTCGCATCGCGGCCGTTGAGTCGCGAGATGCTGCGGATTTCTCCAACACCATCGTGCACGGTCGCAATGTCACTCAGACGCGCGAACCGGTTCCCGGCTCCCGGGAGTGAAATCTGTGTGTCGCCCAGCGCCAGGGCCGTGTGTGCGCCGCCCAGCACGCGAATCGACTGCTCGCCGCCACCGATCTGCGCCCGGCCACCCGGCGAATCCATATTGAGAGTGCGCAGTTGCAGATTCACATCAACCGCGGTGATCCCCAGGGCCTGCATGCGGGCGGGATCGAGCTCGACGCGGATTTCGCGATTCACGCCGCCGCCGCGATTGACCTGCGCAACACCGGGGATCGACAACAGCCGCTTGGTGACCGTGTTGTCTACGAACCAGGAGAGCTGCGCTTCGGTCTGCTCTGTTGTAGACACCGCGTAGTAGGCAATCGGACCCCCATCCACGTCCACGCGCTGCACGATGGGTTCCTGAATTCCATTCGGCAGGTTGCTACGGACTTTCGCGACAGCATCGCGAACGTCCGCAACAGCGCGATCAATGGGCGTGCCGATCTGGAACTCGATCCAAGTACTCGCCGTGCCCTCGAGGGCCAGTGAAGTGATGTTGTGGATGTTGCCTACGCCGGCAACGGAGCCCTCGATCTTCTGAATGACCTGGGTTTCGATTTCCTGAGGCGCAGCCCCTGGTTGAGACACATTGACGTGCACGAGCGGAAAGGCCACGTCCGGGTTGAGGGTGATCGGCAGGCGCACGAAGGCGATCAGGCCCATGAACAACAGCACGACGAACAGCACCACCGGAGATACCGGATGGCGTATCGCCCATGCCGACATGTTTTTCATGATGCGTCGGCCACCGGCACGGTCGCAGGAGCGATGTTGACCTTCTCACCTTCGCGCAGGAACCCGGCCGCGGTCGTCACGATCCGCTCTGTGCCCGTCAGGCCGCCCGAAATGATGATGCCGGCGGAGATGGTGCCGCCCACCTGGACATTGTGTCGCTCGACGCGATTGTCATTTCCTACTACGAATACGTAGGCACCCTTGTTGTCAGACAGCACAGCGGTTTGAGGCAGGATCGGCCGTTCAGCTTTGCTGACCGACACCGAGCCGCGTGCAAAGGCACCGGGCCGCAGGGCGGGGTCGGGTTTGAGGGCAATCCGAATGTCGCCGAGTCGTGACTGCGGATCGATGATCGCGCCGAGGAGCCGCACCCGACCCGCAAACGGTTGGGACGAGCCCACGAGGTGCACGGCCGCCTGTTGGCCAACTGTCAGGACGGCCATGTCCTGTTCGGCCACCTGGCCCCGCATCTCGATCTCGCCGCCGCTCGCGAGCCGGAACAGCGCTTCGCCACCCGGGTTGGCGGTCTGGCCAACTTCGGCCTTTCGCGTGAGAACGGTGCCGTCTGCCGGTGCAACAACACGTGTCCGGGCCAGGCGCGCATGTGCCTCCGCCAGCATTGCCTCGGCGACTTTGACGTTTGCCGCGTCGGTCACGGACAGGGCACGGCGTTTTTCGATTTCCTCCGCCGACAGAGCGCCCGCGGCTTCAACGGCAGCGGCCCGGCGATATTCCGCAGCTGACAGGGCTGCCTGGGCCCGCGCCTGCTCGAGGGATGCGGCCAGACGGTTGACCTGCGGCTGCCAGACGGATTCATCGATTTTTGCGAGTAATTGACCCCGTTTGACGTGATCGCCCGCCTCGACATACACCCCGATGATCCGGCCGGAATCGCCTTCAATGCCGATCGGCATGTCATAACGTGCCGAAATGGTGCCCGTGAAGGTGACAGTAGATGTCACTGATGTGACACCCGGCGAGGTGACACTGACCAACGGGACTGCCTGTTGGGTCGCGAGTGTGACCAACGCGGGGTCCGCGGTATGACCGCGCCACAGAATGAGCCCAACCACGGCGACGACTGCGGCCGCAACAGCGGCGCCAATCCATTTTCCACGGGCACTGCCACCGCCCTCGGAATCCGAGGTTTGCGGCGGGATGGGCGTTACGAGCGGCTCCAGCGGTGCCGGCTCACGGCCAATCCAGCGTACCGGCTCCGAGTGGCCGGCCGGAGGGTGGATCTTGTGTTCGGCATTCGCGCCCACGGTGATTCCTTTGCTAGGGCAGAACCGCTACTGCGGAGGACTCTCGAGTTGGAAGCAGCTCGACGTACTAAAGTTTAACGTCCCGCAAACTTTTTAAGATCCACGACGCGCCGAGGAGACAGATTGAGGCGGCCGGGCGATGCCGTCGCGCCCCCCAAAAACGGGGTGGCACCTGGAAAGGGGGGTAGGGGGTTCGATGCCGACTCACGGAATCGAACCGTGGACCCCATCATTACGAATGATGTGCTCTACCAGCTGAGCTAAGTCGGCGCTGAACTGCGAATTCTAGCTAGAGAACCTTCCGCAGCCAAGCGGCGATGTCGACGATTTCCTGTGGACAAACTGAATGCGGCATGGGGTAGGCGTGCCATTCCACTGGATAGCCGCCTGCCTCCAGCAATTGCTTAGCTTCAGTTCCGCGCCGAACGTCTACTACGGGGTCCTGGGTGCCGTGCGCCAGGAAGACCGGGGTCTGGTAGTTCGCCCGGGTCCGCTCCGTGGGGAGGGCGTCTTCCAGGAGCATGTAGCAGGACAGGCCCATGATCCCCGCCAGTTTTTCCGGATAGCGGGGGCCGGAAAAGAGGGAAATCGCCCCGCCCTGGGAAAATCCGCCCAGGACGATCCGGCTCGTGGCAATGCCGCGCTGGTTCTCGCGGCGGATCAGGGCGCCGACTTCCTCATCGGAGGCCCGAATGCCCACCTCATCCTGGGGAATTCCCCGGTTGAAACCGAGAATGTCGTACCAGGCGCGCATCGCCGCGCCGCCATTGACCGTGACCGGCCGAACCGGGGCATGCGGAAAAATGAAGCGCAGGGGCCGCTCGTCCGGCGTGACGAGTTGGGGAACGATGGGTGCGAAATCATGGCCATCCGCGCCCAGGCCATGCAGCCAGAGGACAGTACCGGTCGGGTTGCGCCCGGTTTCAATCTCAACCGCTTCGAGCACGGCTAGGGTTTCTTGCGCAGCCGGATGACGAGGTCGATGCCGGCCACTTCAGTGCCCGGCGGGGGCGCCGGCAGTTTGCTGAATTCAACCTCGGGCACCGGCACATCAATCAGGGCCCCGGTGGCCACATCGTGGAAGTGGTAGTGGGCATCGACGTTGGAATCAAACCACGCGCGCGAGCCGTCAACCGACAACTGACGAATCAACCCGTGGGCCGCAAACAAGTTGAGCGTGTTGTACACCGTGGCCTTGGAGACACGCGCACCCGCCGATCGCAGGCTGGCCAGGATCTGCTCGGCTGACAGGTGCTGGGGGGCCGCCAACAACAACAAGGCGATCTGGACCCGCTGGGCCGTCGGCCGGATGCCGCATTCGGACAGGCGCTGCTCGGTCGGATTCGCGTGCATGGGCTGAGCATACTCCATTTTTCGGCGGGTTTTGAAATCCGGCCGGGTGCGGTAACGGGCTTGCTGCCGCGTTGCCGTTCCGCCACGCCCGGTGCGGCAAATGCCCCCGCTCAGGCGGCCAGTTTGTCCTCCAGGTGCCTGGCCAGCTCCGCAATCGTGGGGTAATCGAACAACTCGGTCAGGTCCACCAGCCCCGGGTACTGGCGGTCAATCTGCTCGTGGATCTCGATGAGCTTCAAGGAGCTGGCACCGATCTCGAACAGGTTGTCCTGCACGTCCACCCGTTTGCCGGGCAGCGCCGCCTCAACGATGACTCGCAGGCTGTCCTCGATCTGGTTCTGCGAGGAGGATTGGGGTCCGCGTTGCGCCAGCCGCAAGGCCGCCAGCTCCTGCAGCTCCGGGTCGAATTCGCCGGCGACGTAACCTTCTTCCAACAAGTGGCGTTGGATCTTGCCGCTCGTGGTTTTCGCAATACGCTTGACCGGTACGACTTCCGCCACTTCCAGGCCGACCTGCTCATTGATCAGGCGGCCGACCGCCGTGGCGATGGGAAGGAAGTCCTCGACACTGCCGCGATGGAGAACAAACACAACCAGTTGTTCTGTCTGTGCGCCGTGTGGCCGCGCGCCGGCAGCCACTACTTTGCCGAGCTCCAGGCCCGGGACCCGTTGCGCAATGGCCTCGAGATCGTGCGGATAGTAATTCTGGCCGTTGACGAAAATGATCTCCTTGGCACGCCCGCTGATGTACAGGTTGCCATCGACCACAACGCCCAGGTCGCCGGTCTTCAGCCACTTGTCGGCCGTGAAGGCTTCCGCGTTGGCCTGTGGATTTTCGAAGTAGCCGAGCGTGACGTTCTCGCCGCTGATGTGCACGTGGCCAACGCGGCCCTCGGGCAGCGGTTGGTCATCATCCCCCGCGATCCGCACATGACTGAATGGAATGGCGCGACCTTCCGAGACCAGATCGATGGCATCCTTGTCTGTGGCGGGCACACGCTCGATTGCCTCACCAACACCCAGCTTGTGACGGTTCAACGACAGAACCTGCATGGGCGCGTTCAGCGGCGGGAAGCTCACCGCGAGCGAGGCTTCCGCCAGCCCATACACGGTGAACATGGCTCGGCGATTGAGTTTCGCGGGTTCCATGCGATCGAGAAACTCGTTGCACAGCGGCACTGAGATAGGCTCGGCGCCATTGAAGATCAGGCGCACGCGGGACAGGTCGAGGCCGTCGATGGGGCGGTCGCCCAGCACCTTCAGATAATGTCGATAGCCGAAGTTGGGCGAGCACAGGATGGTGGCTTCGATCCGGCTCGCGAGTGACAGCCAAAGAAGCGGGCGCCTGACAAACAGATCCGTCGGCATGAGGTAGGTGTGAATACGCGTGGAAAACATGATGAGGTGGAAGCCGATCAGGCCCATGTCATGAGTCAGGGGCATCCACGACAGGCTGCGATCGTCTTCGTTGAGCTTCGCCGCGATGACCGAACCCTGACAATTGGCGATGATGTTGCCGTGAGTCAACACGACACCCTTGGGCTCGCTGGTGGACCCGGACGAGAACTGAATGAAGGCCACGTCCTGCGGCGCTGTTTTGACGGGCTTGCCGGGGCGCGAGATGTCATCCAGATCGTCGATGAGAAAGGACCTCGCGCGAAGCTGATTGAACGTGTCGGTTGCGCCTGCCTGGGCGGCGAACGAGCCGATGCGGTCGAGCGTGCGGCGCTCGGAATAAATGTACGGGTTGCCGAGCTTGCGGGCGATGCGCAGCAGTTTGTGGCGGTGCTCGTCACTGATACCGGGCGCCACCGGTACGGGAATGATGCCGCCCAGGATTGCAGCCCAGTAGGCATCGATAAACTGCTCGTTGTTGGCGAGCAGCAGGATCAGTTTGTCGCCGCGACGGGCACCGATTCGTTGCAGGTGGTACAGGATCCCGAGCGCGCGCTCATATAACTCGCCAAATGAGACCTCGCGCGAGTCGCTCTCGCCTTCGAGATAGGTAACGCTGCGCGCAACATTACGGTTGTCTTCGATCAGTTCGGTGAGCGTCGTAGCTTTAAACATCAGCGGCGTTCCAGCCTCATGTACAGTGGGTTACGGGTGCGCAGATTGATCTGCGCTTCGAGCTCCAGCGGCTTGTCGTCGGGCAGGTAAACCAACCGGAAGCGGCGGGCCATTTTGTAGAGGTGCATCAACATCTCGTACAGCGCCAGGGTCTCGCCTATGCAATGGCGCGGCCCGGCCGCGAACGGCATATATGCAAACCGCGGCCTGTCGGCGTCATGCTCGGGAGCAAATCGCTCGGGCCAGAATACGTCCGGATCTTTCCAGTAACGTGGGTGTCTGTGCAGCAGATACAACGGCAACAGCACATCGGTGCCGGCCGGAATGTCATAGCCGCTCAGCACATCCGCTTCGATCGCCCGGCGGGACAACAGCCAGCCTGGCGGATACAAACGCAACGCCTCGTCGATAACCTGCCGCGTGTAAGGCAGGGCCTCCATCTGCTCCAGGCTCGGCGCCGTCAGCACGGGCGATTCATCGATTTCCGCGTGCAGACGGGATTCCACTTCGGGGTACTGTGAAATCAGGTACCAGGTCCAGTTGAGTGCGCTGGCCGTGGTCTCGTGGCCGGCGACCACCAGGGTCATGATCTCATCAATGAGCGCCCGCTCGGTCATCGGCTCGCCGGTCTCCTTGTCGCGGGCGTCCATGAGCATCCCGACAAAGTCGAAGTGCTCTTCCTTGCCGGCGCGGCGTCGTTCGATCACGGTGGCGACCAGCTTGGTCAGCGAACGGAACTTGAAGGCGAATTGCAGGTTGCGGGCCTGATCCTTCGTCACGACCGCGAAGCTTTCCGACAGCTGCGGCAGGTCGCGGCCGAAGATGGAGTGCAGCACAATTTCGAGTGTCAGCTCGCTCATTTCCTCGGTTACGTTGAGGGGCTCACCCCGCGCGGCAAAACCGTCCCAACGGGCGGTGAACTGCTCGGTGACTGACTCCAGTGTCTGCGCGAACTCCGTTACCACGCGGCGGTGGAAGAACGGCTGCATCATGTACCGTTGATGGCGCCAGAATTCCCCTTCGCTGGTCATGAGTCCCTTGCCGAGGAGAATCTTGACGCGGTCCAGACCGGCGCCCTTGGTATAATTGCGGTGATTGGAGACCAGCACCCGCTTGACGTCATCCGGATGGTGAATGACGTAGGAGTACGACTTGCGCCCCGGCGCAAACACCCGGTAGGTGTCGCCGTGGCGCGCGAACAGCTGCGTCATGCGCTCCAGGGAATCGTCCGTGGCGCCGATATCGAACTGAAGCTCGGCCTCGGGCGGTTGTTTTGACTCTGACTCGGTAGCGGTCATGCAGGCGGCGATGCGCAAAACGGTAATTCTAGCTCACTCGTATCCCCGGGGTGCATGGCCCAAACGGGGCACCGCGGCGCGTTTGGAACCTGGGCTCATATGACGGATCCAGGGCCGGATGACGGCCTGCGGAATTCCTTTTACCGCAAGACCACACGCTCCAGCCGCCGGATGACGCCGGCGCGGCGCCTGCTGTACAGGCTGGCAGTCCCCTTGGGTCTCGGCATCATCAAGTCGTGGCTTTGGACGTGCCGTGTGGTGCGTGTCGTCGGTGTTGAGAACCTGGACGCCGCGCTCGCCAAGGCGCCCTCACTAGTGCCGTGTTACTGGCATCAGCACCAGCTGTTTTGCGCGAGGTACCTGCTGGAGCAGCGCTCCCGTGGACTCTCCGTCGGGTGGCTCATCAGCCCGTCGGTGGATGGGGAGCTGGGCGCGATGATGGTACGGCGGATCGGTGGGGGTGTGATTCGGGGGTCGTCTAGTCATACCGGGGCGCGGTCCTTGCGTGATTACTATCAGGCGTTGGTGAAGGAGAAACTGTCGCCGGTGATCACACCTGATGGCCCGCGCGGTCCGCGCTTCAAGTTCAAACCGGGCGCCATTCTCCTGGCGCAAATGTCAGGTCGCCCGATGTTGCCCCTGGCCTACGCCGCCTCGCGCGCCTGGCTCGTCAAGTGGGACAAGTTTGTCATTCCCGTGCCCTTCGCACGGATTGTGATTGCTATCGGCGCGCCCCAGTACGTCCCACGTGTCACCGATGCCGCGGGAATGGAGAAGCTCCAAGCTGACATGGAACTGCGGCTGAAGGAGTTGTATGGAGTGGCTGCTGCCGAGTTGCACGGGAAGTCGCGTTGATCGACGACCGTACTCTCGACGCCGCGGCGGACGTGCCACCGCTCGTGATGCGCTTCGGTGCCTTCGGGGACATGGTGTTGCTCACTGTCCTGACACGGCAACTGCATGCGCGATTCGGCAAACCTGTCGATGTGATTTCTTCGGGTCCTTGGACGGCGCCTCTACTCGAGGGTCAGCCGTCGGTGGGACGGCTGTTTGTCATTCGAAGCCGGCGCACTCCGTACTGGATGAGCCTCGAACAGCGACGGCTCGTGGCGTGGCTACGAAAGCGCGGGGCAGGGCCCACTTGGTTCTGCGACGTCCGTCTTGGCAAGGACCTGCTTTACCGTGGCGGAATTCCAGAGGAGTACATCTGCAGTTATCTCTCGTTCACCTGGCAGCCCGACGAGGGGTTTGCGGATCGCTATATCCGGATGGCGGCTGAAACCCCGGCGGCGTTCGCGGGCCGGTTGCCGCCTCCGCATCCGACGGTCTCGCGGGACGCGCACCTCGTCCTCACCGCGGCCGCCCGTGCCGAGGCGGATGAATGGCTGGCTCGCAGAAATCTGGCTGGGCGTCCATTCATCGTCATTCATCCAGGCAGCAGCCACATAGCGCGTCGTGCGATCCGTTCACCCGCCGGTACGGATAGGTATTGGCCGGAGGAGCGATGGGGCAAGGTGATGGAGTCGGTGCGCGACCTTCGGCCTGATCACGCGATACTGCTGACTGGCACGCGCGCCGAGCGCAAATTTAATGCGGCGATCATCAGTCGTTCGCGAGCACAGGATGTTCACAACGTCGCCAACGAGCTGGCGGTTCGGACGCTGCTTCCACTCCTGGAACGTGCGCACAGCATGATCTCGATCGACACGGGTCCGGCGCACGCGGCTGCGGCTCTTGGGTGTCCAACCGTCGCAATTTTCGGAATGCAGAACGCTGCATTGTTCCGCCCCGGAGGCGCCACGACCCCTGCCGTGGTCGTTACGGGATCGGTCGACGGCGCCCAAAACATCCTCGGAATCACACCCGAAGCGGTGATTGCAGCCTGGTCAGGCCTGGTTCGTAGTACTGAAATACGCCCCCACCATTCTGTAAAGTCCTTAACTTGAGATTGAACAGCAAGTTAGCTTGTGTTCCTCCATTAGTGTGCGAGAATCGCGTGCAACTAGTTAGAAAATCGCATCGTCATTCGAGTCTGAACCCCGACAGCGTCACAGCGCCTGGGGTGTCCCTCGGATACTCTGCGGTAGGTTATTCGGGAGGTCTCCCTTTCAATGTCGTCTCTGCCGCCGGATAAACCTGCGGAGTTCACGGCTTCCGACATTTTATCGGCGGACGCGTGGACGGGGCGCGCACCTCGTCCGGTTCTAGGGCTCGATGTGGCGACTACGAAGATCGCCGTCGATTTCCAGAACATGCGGCGCGATCAGATCGACGACACCATCCGACGCAATCTGGAGCTTCTTCGCGAAGCGACCGCGACCGATTGCGCGTTTCTAGTTTCATTCCGCCCCGACGAGCTCGTCATTGAAGACGTTCAGCTCGCCCGTAGCGCTTTTGCCCAGTGCCGTCCGGAAGGGCTGCGCGAGACGACCCTTGAATCGTTTCCGTGGCTGAAGTCGCGGCTCGATCACCTGCGGCTCTCGGAGCTACGCGATACCAGTACTCCGCGACGTGAGCAGACGGCCGAGGCCCAGAAATTCGCTGACCTGCAGATCGGGTCGGCGTTGCTCGTGAGCCTGCGTGTGCAGGGTAAGCCTGCGGCCTTCCTGGGGCTCGCGCACACCATGCCGCGTGGCGCCTGGGACGTGAACCTGCAGCTGTTGATGAAGCTGATCGGCACGAGCCTGGCGACCGGCCTTGAGCGGATCCGCATCGAAGCGCGTCTGACGAAGCTGGAAGACCGCATGAACCTGTCACAGGCGTCCATGAATGACGGTCTGTGGGACTTCGACGTCGAGAACAACGAGGTCTATTTCTCTCCGCGCTGGAAGGCGATGCTGGGATACGCGGATGACGATATGCGCGGGTCGCCTGACTGGCGCAGCCTCGTTCACCCTGATGACCTCTCCAGGGTCCAGGCCGCCATTCGTGACCACGTGGCGGGCAAGACGTCGAACTTCGAGAGCACTCATCGCATGCGACACCGAAATGGTGAGTGGCGGTGGGTGAGCAGCCGCGCGATCGCACGAGTGGATAAGCACGGACGTCTATTGCGGTTGGTGGGCGTCGAGCTCGATATCACCGAGCGCAAGATTTACGAGGAGGCGCTGTTCCGCGAGAAGGAGAGCGCTCAGATCACTCTGCAGTCGATCGGTGACGGCGTCATCACGACTGATGCCCATTCGACCATCGACTACATCAACCCCGTTGCAGAAGAGCTGACGGGTTGGCGGTTGGAAGACGCGATGGGTCGACCCGTCGAAGAGATCTTCCGGGCGTTCCACGAAGAAACCTGCGAGCCCCTCGAGAACCCTTTGAGCGTCGCGATCCGCCGTATCCGGCCGATCAAGTCGGTTCGACCGATGTTGCTCATTCGTCGCGATGGCAATGAGCTCTACGTTGAAAGCACCGCGGCTCCCATCCGTGATGGCGCTGGTCACGTGGCTGGTGGCGTGCTGGTGTTCCACGACGTCAGTGAGTCGCGCGAGCTGAATCGTCGTCTGTCGTATCACGCGAGCCATGACTTGCTCACAGGGCTCGTTAACCGACGCGAATTTGAGAGTCGGCTGGAGCGCGCACTCAAGAGTGCGAAAGCCCGCGAAGCGTCTTATGCGCTTTGTTACCTCGATATCGATCAGTTCAAAATCGTCAATGACACCTGCGGACACAGTGCCGGCGATGCGCTGTTAGGTCAGGTGGGCGCGTTGCTGAAGTCAAAAGTCCGTTGGCGGGACACGCTGTCCCGGCTCGGTGGCGACGAGTTCGGCATTCTGTTGGAGAGTTGCTCGCTGGATGAGGCTATGCGCACGGCTGAGACGTTGCGCGAGGGCGTGCGAAACTTTCGGTTCACGTGGGAAGACCGGGTATTTCGACTCGGCGCGAGCATTGGCGTAGTCCCGATTACGGCCGATAACGAGGACGTCGCGTCGATACTGTCCGCAGCCGACAGTGCCTGCCAGGCCGCTAAAGAAGGTGGCCGCAACCGCGTACACAGTTTTGCTGAGAACGACATTGAGCTGATGCGCCGGCGTCGTGAGATGCAGTGGGCTGCTCGTATCAACGCCGCTCTCGAAGAGGGGCGCTTCGAGCTGTATCGAATGGCGATCATGCCTCTGCAACGAGTCGAGCCCGGGGCGCACTACGAGCTGCTCCTGCGACTGAAAGATGAGTCAGGCCGAATCGTTGCTCCGAATGATTTCATCGCGGCCGCCGAGCGCTACGGGATTACCCCGGCGATCGATCGCTGGGTCATTGAAAACGCATTTCGGTGGCTGGTGTCGGAGGCGGATGAGCGCGAGAAGCTGATGATGTGCTCCATCAACTTGTCGGGCCAGAGTTTGGGCGACGACAAGTTCCTGCCGTTCGTCATCGACCAGTTTCATCGCAGTGGTTTGGACGCTTCGAAGATCTGCTTCGAAATCACGGAAACGGCCGCCGTCGCCAGCTTCTCTCAGGCCAACCGCTTCATCCAGGCCCTCAAAGAGCTTGGCTGCAAATTCGCACTCGACGACTTCGGGACCGGCCTGTCGTCCTTCGGTTACCTCAAGCACTTCCCCGTGGATTTTCTCAAGATCGACGGCAGCTTTGTGCGCGAGATCCTGCGCGATCCCATTGATCGCGAGATGGTCCGGTCGATCAATGAGATCGGGCATCTCACGGGCAAACAGACGATCGCGGAGTTTGCCGAGAACGCTGAGATCATCCAGATGCTGACCAGCCTGGGCGTCGATTACGCGCAGGGGTATGGGGTGGCGCAGCCTCAGCGGGTGTTGAAGTCGCAGGTTGCGTAGTTCATTGGCGCGACTTTGGCCGCCTGCACAGCTATACGAACTCCAGGCGCATTGACAGGTCCACGGCGCGCACGTGCTTCGTGATCCCGCCGATGGAGATGTAATCAACACCGGTCTGCGCTACCGACCGCACCGTCTCCAGCGTCACGCTTCCCGATGCTTCGAGTTTGACCGGCCGTCCTTTCGCCTCGTTCAGTCCAACAGCGGTTTGCATGCCCGCCAGGCTGAACTCATCGAGCATGATGATGTCAGGCCCGGCGCGCAGCGCTTCTTCAAACTCAGCCAGCGTCTCCACTTCAACTTCGACCTTGCGCTTGCCGGCTGCACGCCTGCCCGCGGCGATGGCTGCCGACAGCGACCCGGCGGCGGCGATGTGGTTTTCCTTGATGAGCACTTGGTCAAACAGGCCGATTCGGTGGTTCTGCGCGCCGCCGCAGACGACCGCGTATTTCTGCGCCGTACGCAGTCCGGGAAGTGTCTTACGGGTGTCGAGGATCGCGCACCCGGTTCCCGCGATAGCGTCCACGTAACGTCGTGCGGCTGTTGCCGTTGCCGACAGCAACTGCAGGAAGTTGAGTGCTGTCCGCTCGCCCGTTAGTACAGGCCGGGCCAAGCCCGCCACTTCGAACAGCGTTTGATTGGGAGCGATGCGGTCGCCGTCATTCGCGTGCCAGGTCAAACGAACGGCTGGGTCGAGTTGGCGGAAGGTCTCCACCACCCAGGCGCGGCCACACATGATGGCCTGTTCGCGAGTGATGACCTTGCCGGTGACTTGCTGAGTGGCGGGGACCAGCTCGGCGGTTACGTCGCCGGTGCCGATGTCCTCGGCGAGCGCTGTGGTTACTTGCTGCGCGAGGTCATGAGGAAGAGTTGGCATCCGCGCAGGTTAACGCGGTACCCCCAATGCGCGGTAGCGGCACTGGCGCCCCCCCGGCTGGCACGAGGCAGCCATCGCGCATAGGCCCGGCATCCGCCGAACCATTGCGCGGGCCTCTGCGCAAACGCGGCCCCTGCCGCAGCGGGCGGGCTGCCTAAAACGGCAGCCCGTGCGTCGCCGATCCCATGCACAGGATCAACGGAATCGACAGCGCGAAGTTCGTGCGGGACGCCAGCAGTGCGACCTTGCGGGCCTTGGCTTTCTCTTCATCGGTTGCGGTGACCAGCCCCAGGATTTTCTTCTGGTTCGGCCAGATCAGGACCCACACGTTGAAGAGCATGATTGTGCCGATCCACATGCCCAGCCCGATGACCAACCCGTAACGGTCCTGGCCGCTGCGACCCAGGCTCAGCGCATTCATAAACTGATGGCCGTACGCGAGATACCAAAAGCCGGTGAACCAGGTGGCGACCGCTGCCCAGCGAAACCAGAGGAGTGCGCGCGGCGCGATGTACTTCGTGACGCCGGCGCCGCCGGGACCGCCCTTGTCTGCGGCCGCTGCGGCCAGGCCGGGGACTTGCACCACGTTGAAGTAATAGAGCAGGCCGATCCACATGATTCCGGAGACAATGTGGAGCCAGCGTGCGAGGCCTGGCTCGTTGAAGTGAATTCCCACCGTCCCCATCTCGGCAATGCCGAAGGTGATCAGGAGGGCGAGGACTACGCCTGTGACGATTGCGCCGGTGATGGACGTGAGCGAATTCATTGCAGCTCCCCCAGTTGGCAGACGTAAATGCACTTATTCTTGACCTGAACAGTATGCCATCCTTTGCCACAGCCGCCCAAATTGGGGGTGTATACCCCTTTAGAGATGATCGGTCCTGAGCTGAAGAGCCGGGCAGGTCCCCCGTCACCGTGTACCAAGGTCTGTACACTGGACGCCCAGGGCTTTTGTGCCGGATGCTTGCGCACTGGTGCCGAAATTGGCCGCTGGTTGGCGATGAGCGCCGCTGAGCAGTGGCAGCTGATCGAAGAGCTCGATGCGCGTCGCGCCCGGCGTGACGGCAGAACTGAATAGTTACCTTACAGGCGGTGCGTGGCACCGCGGGCGCAGCCCACGAGGAGTTTTAGCGATGGACGTTGTCGAGAAGATCAAGACGGAGCTCAGCTCGAGTCCGGTAGTGCTGTTCATGAAGGGCACACCCGATTTCCCCCAGTGCGGATTTTCGGCTCAGACCGTCGCCGCCCTGCGTGCCGTCGGCGCTGAGTTCAAGCACATCAATATTTTCGAGGAGCCGGAGATGCGTGAAGCGCTCAAGCGCTACTCGAACTGGCCCACGTACCCGCAGCTTTATGTTAACGGCGAGCTGCTTGGGGGCTGCGACATCGCCCTCGAGATGTATCGCAACGGCGAGCTGAAGAAGGTGTTGTCCGAGGCGGGCGCCGTCGAGGCCTAATTGCCCAGCGGCGGCTCGTCGGCCGCCGCTTCTGCCGGTGGAGCGGCATTCACCCAGCCCATTGCCCGTGCACGGTCTTGTGCGTCGCGGAAGCTATCGCTGAGCCGATTGCAGATCAGGCAGAAAACATCCGCAGTCTTTTCGGCATCGTAGGAGGCCGAATGCGCGCTGCTCGGATCCCACTGTAGGCCCGCCACAGCGAGGGCCTTCGCAAGTACCGTCTGACCCAACGCCGCGCCCGCCAGCGTCGCCGTGTCGAAACACGAGAACGGGTGAAACGGATTCCGCTTCACATCCGCACGCGCTACAGCCGCGTTTAAAAATCCAAGATCAAACGCCGCGTTGTGACCAACGAGAATCGCACGCCGACAGTTGTACGCATGTACTGCGTGTCGAATCTCGCGGAATACACGCCCTAACGCATCCTTCTCCGGAAGCGCGGGGCGCAGCGGATGGAAAGGATCGATACCCGTTATCGCCAGCGCCGCTGGATCGAGCCGCGCGCCTTCAAACGGTTTGACGTGAAAGCTGTGCGTTGCACCACGCTTCAACGTGCCGTCCGGCTCCATGTCGATGAGGACGGCGGCGATTTCCAGCAGTGCGTCCGTTGATGAATGAAAGCCACCGGTTTCAACGTCGATTACAACGGGCAAGAAGCCCCGGAATCGGCGCGCCATCAAGGCGGCGGTGCTGACCGCAGTTGACGGCGGTGACGCGGTGCTGACGTTGGCCTGTGTGGCGGCGGCGGCCGGGGCCGCGCCATTTGAAGCAACGGGCGCTGTCGACGCGCATGCCGTCGCCGTTGTTCCCACGGCGAATGTTGACTCAGCGTCGCTCATTAGCACTCTCTCATTGCGCGACGCGCCACAGTATCTTTTCTCCGGCGCGCAGCGGTACCAGCTCGTCCGAGCCGAACCGGTACATAGCCGGCACATCCCATGATTCTTTCGTTAGCGTGACTGTGCCTTCGTTATATGGCAAGCCATAAAACGAAGCGCCATATTCCGACGCAAATCCGTTGAGCTTTCCCAACGCGCCTGCGGCGTCGAAGGCTTCCGCGTACAGCTCAATCGCAGCGTGCGCGGAGAATATCCCGGCACAACCACAGAATGCCTCTTTTGTATGCCGGGCGTGAGGCGCGCTATCCGTCCCCAGGAAGAAACGCGAGTCGCCGCTGGCAACGGCCTCGAGGAGGGCACGTCGATCGGGTTCTGTCTTGAGCACCGGCAAACAATAGTGGTGCGGGCGAATGCCCCCGGTGAACAGCGCATTTCGGTTCATCAACAGGTGCTGCGGCGTGATGGTCGCCGCCACGCCCTTGCGGGCGCCACGTACGAATTCAACAGCCTCGCGAGTCGTGATGTGCTCGAACACAACCGGCAGTTTCGAATATCTGTCGATGACCGGGGCGAGAACCGAACCGATGAAGCGTGCCTCTCGATCGAACACGTCGACATCCGGGTCGGTGACTTCGCCATGGACTTGCAGGACGACGCCGAGCTCCGCCATGCGAGCCAACACCGAATCGACTTTCCGGATGTCAGTCACACCGGCATCTGAATGGGTGGTCGCGCCGGCGGGGTACAGCTTGAAACCGTGCACCACGCCACTCGCCTTTGCCTTGTCAACTTCCGATGGTTCGGTGCGGTCCGTCAGATACAGCGTCATCAGCGGCTCAAACTTCGAGCCGGAGGGGAGGGCGTCTATAATTCGCTGTCTGTAAGCGAGCGCTTGTGCCGCCGTCGTGACCGGCGGCTTCAGGTTGGGCATCACGATGGCGCGGGCAAATTGCGCAGCGGTAAACGGCACCACCGCACGCAACGCATCGCCATCGCGCAAATGCAGATGCCAGTCATCCGGTCGGCGAATCGTAAGCGAGCTCACTTACGCGGCCCCACTTCACCGAGGATGTCCTGCTTCAAAATCAGCTCGAGCGCATAGCGCACTCCGAAACCGGTGACTTCGGTGTTGATATGCGCGAGTCCCCCCGTGCGGGTCGACGCTGCCAGATCCACATGTGCCCAGGGGATTTCCTCAGGAACAAAGCGGCTCAGAAAGCGGGTTGCGAGAATCTGATCGCCCTTGCCTTCCGTGCTGCATTGCAGAATGTCGGCCACTTTGCTTTCGAGGTCGGTGTCGTAGTCCGAATCGAACGGAAAGTTCCAGACGCGCTCACCGCTCGCGCGGCCGGCTTCGACCAACTTTGCTGCGAGCGGCTCCTGGTTGGTGAGCACAGCGCTCATGCGCTCGGTGAGCGAATACACAGCAGCCCCGGTGAGCGTGGCGAAATCGATCATGAACCGGGGCTGAGTTTTGCTGGCAAGGGCCAGCGTGTCTGCCAACACCATCCGTCCTTCGGCGTCCGTGTGAATGACCTGGATCGTGACGCCGTTGGATGCCGTTATCACTTCCTGCGGCCGGTAGGCGTTGGGTCCAATCTGATTCTCGGTGATGGCCAGCCAGGCATCGACCGAGATGGGTGCTTGCAACTCGACGAGCGCAAGCAGGGTCGCCAACGCAACAGCACTGCCTGACATGTCAGTGTGCATGTCGAGCATCGAGCGGTGCGGCTTGAGGTTGACGCCACCCGTGTCAAACAGGATGCCTTTGCCGACCAGGGCAATGTCCGGCGAGCGGGACTTGTTTCCCTTCGGTCGGTAGGTCAGATGCGCAATGCCGGCATCGCGAGTCACGTTCGCCTGGGAGACGGCGAGAAACGCGTTGGCTCCGAGCCTGCGCAACGATTGCTCGTCGTGCCAGGTGAGTCCCAGTTTGTGAGTCCGCGCCAGTTTCGCGATGGTGTCGTGATAACCGCGCGCATCCAGCTTGTTGGGGGGCAGCGCCGTCAACCAACGGACGAGGTTATTCCCCCGGGCCGCAGCGATGGCATACGGAATGTCAACTTTCGTAGTACCCACCAAAACAAAGGCCCCGATCCGACCTTCATCGTCTGACTTGGCACGATACGCCGGCATCTGAAACGCACACGCAAACCCTCCCGCCAGCAACGCCTCCATCCCGCTCTGCGCCGCCGAAGCGTCGCCCAAAACCATCAGGCCGACCGTTTTGGGATTGCGAGCGGACGCCTCTTTGAGCATGCGTCCCGCAAGCGACAGCCTCTCGAAAGTACTCGCCTGCGCCCCTATGTATCCGAGTACGGCAATTGTCTGCCGAGGATTGGAGAGGACAGTGGTACGCACCGTACCGGAGCGAGCCGTCTTGGAGGTCGAGAGGGTCCGCGCGTTGAGCTCCTGCCAGCGCTCGCTTTCGGGCAGCTGCTCGAACAGCGAGGCAGTGGGTTCGTCCGGGACGATCACGAGAAGGGCGTCCAGCTCGGCCGGGTCCGCGGAGGTCGCGTGCGCGATCTTCGGAATTTCGGCCGGCGGGAGGAGCGATGCGGGGCCCAGGCGGGCTGTATGGCTGCCTGTGCGGCGCTTCGAACGCCCCCGAGAATTAGCTGACGTGCTCGCGCTCACACTCATGAACCCCAAACTGAAGCTTGCTTGACCATCGCGAGTGAAACCCGGATCATTGCGCCGCTTGTGTAGGCGCGAATTCTCTCGCATACGTACGTTGCTGCCGGCGCATCTTATTCTATTTTCCACATTTTATTTTTGCCCTAGGAGCGGCCGCCCCGCTGCGCCCGCACGCCTGCGACAACTTCCGAGGCCTACGCCCTCATATGTCGCGCGAAGCAGCGCAGTAGGCTCGAGCAAACCGTATGACCGACATCCCAAAGCTGGACGATCTCGACCCCGTTGAAACTCAGGAGTGGCTCGAGTCCATTGACTCGGTGCTGAAGACGCATGGTGCTGAACGTGCGCACTTCATCCTGGAACGGCTCATCGACTACACGCGAAGGAGCGGCGCGTACCTGCCGTTCAAGCCGAATACCGCGTACGTCAACAGTATTCCCACCGGACGTGAGCCGGAGTACCCCGGTAACCGCGCGCTCGAGCGTCGCATCGAGGCGTACTTCCGCTGGAACGCGATGGCGATGGTCGTGCAGGCCAATCGTGTCTCGTCCGAGTACGGCGGACATTTGTCGAGCTATGCCTCGTCCGCGACTTTGTATGAAGTGGGTTTCAATCATTTCTGGCGCGCACCGTCGGAAAAGCATCCTGGTGACATGGTCTTCATGCAAGGTCATTCCTCGCCAGGTATCTACGCACGCGCTTATCTCGAAGGACGTCTGACGGAAGAGCAGCTACGGCATTTCCGACAGGAAGCCGCTGCGCCGGGCGTGGGACTTTCTTCGTATCCGCATCCCTGGCTGATGCCGGATTTCTGGCAGTTCCCCACTGTGTCCATGGGACTCGGGCCCATGATGGCCATCTTCCAGGCACGCTTCGTCCGATATCTCGAGCATCGCGGACTCGCCAAGCCGTCTGATCGGAAGGTGTGGGCTTTCCTCGGCGATGGTGAGATGGATGAGCCTGAGTCGATGGGCGCGCTCACCATGCCGGTGCGCGAAGGCCTCGACAATCTGATCTTCGTGATCAACTGCAACCTGCAGCGGCTCGATGGTCCGGTGCGCGGCAACGGCAAGATCATCCAGGAGCTGGAGGCTGCATTCCTCGGCGCCGGTTGGAATGTCATCAAGGTGTTGTGGGGCTCGCGCTGGGATCCGTTGTTGGCCAAGGATCACCACGGGTTGCTGCGCCGGGTGATGGAAGAGTGTGTTGACGGCGAGTACCAGAATTTCAAGGCGAAGGGCGGCGCCTACACGCGCGAGCACTTCTTCGGGAAGTATCCCGAATTGAAGGCGATGGTCGCCAACATGTCAGATGAAGAGATCTGGCGTTTGAATCGCGGTGGCCACGATCCTCGCAAGGTGTATGCGGCATATGCCGCGGCCTCCAACCACAAGGGACAGCCCACTGTCATTCTCGCCAAGACCGTCAAGGGCTTCGGGCTGGGCAGGGGCGGCGAAGGCCAGATGATCGCCCACCAGCAGAAGAAGCTGTCGGAAGACGATCTGCGCGCGTTCCGCGACCGGTTCAATATTCCGGTTACGGACGACGACATTACGCGGTTGCCTTTCAAGAAGCCGGATGAGAATTCGGACGAGAGCCGTTATCTGCGCGAGCGCCGCGTTTTCCTGGGTGGCTCGCTGCCGGCACGGCGCAAAGAGGCGCCGCCGCTCGTCGTCCCACCGCTCGAAGCATTCGGGCCGCTGTTGGAAGGTACCGGCGAGCGCGAGATTTCCACGACCATGGCATTCGTCCGGATTCTGACGATGCTGTTGAAGGACAAGAACATCGGCAAGAACATCGTGCCGATCGTTCCCGATGAGGCGCGGACCTTCGGTATGGAAGGCCTGTTCCGCCAGATCGGTATTTATTCTTCTGTTGGTCAGCTGTACACGCCGCAGGATGCGGAAACCCTCATGTCCTATCGCGAGGACAAGAAGGGCCAGATGATCGAGGAGGGGATCAACGAGGCAGGGGCGCTGTGCTCCTGGATTGCCGCCGGTACGGCGTACAGCAATCACGGTATCAACATGGTGC
>JAXDQF010000294.1:0-22040 GCA_034668025.1 Gammaproteobacteria bacterium
CCACCCTCGGCTCGGGTAACACGGCGCGCAGGACGCAGCCGCAGGGCGTGCGTTGATCCAATGACACGACTCCTTGAAATTCTTCGAGTCGCTCTCGTAGCCCGCGCAGGCCATTGCCCGCGGGCGGCGGACACCACCATGATTAGAACAGGGGTGCTGGCTCGTGTTGCCGTGAAAGTACGATCCATCTCGGCACTTGGCAGTCGCGCCGTCTTCGGTCGATTGAAGCTCGTCTGACTGCGTAGGCTTTGCCGGCACGGGGGTGCTTTTCGGCACAGTTGTTGATGCTGGGGACGCTGGAGTGACTTCGGTGTGACCGACTGGCGGCCCTGCAAACGCGGCGCTGCAGAAAGCAACAACGAACAATCGCTGGGGCGTTAGCGGGTTCATGAGTGCACTTCCATTTCTGTGACCCGAACAAATTCTATCCCCGATTACCCAGCCGGGCCAGTTTGCCCAATAGTCGCGGTTGGCGACCGGCCGCCCTGGGCCGTTTGTTGATCACGTGAGTACTTTGCCACGAGAGCGTTCTGCGCCAGCCACTTGTCTACTCGAGTGTTTACCTGAAACAACACCGCGAACAGTACTACGCCGAGCTCAATGCGGTCCGCGAGTCAGACGACTTCGAGCGCTGGCTCGAATTCTTCGCAACTGCCCCTCGTCGAGAAGAGCGGCGGTCTGAAGCAGGCGCCGTCCAGGAATGGAGCTGCAGCGCAGCAGCAGTGCTCAGCGCGGTGATTTTTGCCGCGTTTCAGTTCCTGCCGCTTTTCCCGTAACCTGTCAGTCCGACATACGTTCAGGAGCGAGTGAAGTGCCAGTCAGGAAATACCTTCTCATAGGGCTGCCGGCCGTCTTCATTTTGTTATTCTTTCTGCTCCCGTCCTTCGCCAACGTGTACACGGACTGGTTGTGGTTCCTGGAGACGAGTCACGAACAGGTATTCCTGCGAACGTTGACTACGCGCATCGTACTCGGCGCGGCTACTTTCGCGGTTGTTTTCGGCGTGTTGTTTGTGAATATCCACATCGCCGTGCGAGGCCTGAGGAAGTTCGAGCTCACGGTGTTAGGGGCACAAGGCCCGCTCTCCGTCGGCATCGATCCACAAAGATTGCGGCCGTTGTTTCAGGTAGGTGCTGCGGTTATAGCGTTCTTCGTGGCGCTCTACGCGTCGGGCCGCTGGGACACCTGGCTGATGGCCCGCAATGCGGTGCCATTCGGCAAAGTCGACCCCGTTCTGGGACACGACATTTCGTTCTACCTCTTCCAGCTCCCGCTCCTCAACTTCCTCCACACCCTGATCTTCGTGACCGTGCTGCTGGCCGCCCTGGCGGCGGGCCTCGTGTACTTCGTCAGTCAGAGCATAGTCCTCACGCCGCAACCCGGACTCATTGTCAGCGACAAGGCGCGGCGTCACCTGAGCGTGCTCGGCGTCATCTTCCTCCTCATCCTTGCTTTCCGGGCCTGGCTGGGCATCCCGGAATCGCTGACGACGCAATCCGGCATCATTCACGGCGCGTCGTTCGTGGATGTGTACGCCACTATTCCGGTGCAGTGGCTGCTGATCGCCGTGTCCATCGCCGGTGCGGCGTTGATCGCCTGGCAGATCGCCGTGCCTCGCCGCTGGCCCGTGTTGGCTGCGGTTGGTCTCTATATCGGTGTTTATGCGGCCGGAAGTCTCTACGGGTTCGCCCTTCAGCGCCTTTATGTGTCGCCGAACGAACAGGTGCGCGAGATGCCCTTCATCGAACATTCCATTCAGGCGACACGTTCGGCGTTCGCGCTCGATCAGGTCGAAGAGCGCGCCATCTCTGGCGATGCAAAGCTGACCGCCGCAGATATTGCGGGCAACGCGGCCACCCTGGAAAACGTACCGCTGTGGAACGATTTGCCCCTGCTCGACACGTTCGGTCAGATCCAGGAAATCCGTACGTACTACGACTTCCACTCGGTCGACAACGACCGCTACCTGATCGACGGAAAATACCGCCAGATCATGCTGTCGGCGCGCGAACTGAACTCTGAATCGTTGCCGAGCGGGACTTGGATCAATAAGCGTCTCACCTTTACGCACGGCTACGGGCTCACGCTGGGTCCGGTAAACGAGGTGACGCCCGAAGGTCTGCCGGTGTTGTTCATCAAGGACTTGCCACTGCAATCCACGGTGGACCTGAAAGTTACCCAGCCTGCGATCTATTTCGGCGAGCTCACGAACGACCACGTCTTCGTGAAGACCGCGACCCAGGAGTTCGACTACCCGCGTGGTGACGCCAACGTGTTCGGCACCTACAAGGGCAAAGGTGGGGTGGAGGTGGGTGGCGTTTTCCGCAGGCTGCTTCTCGCCATCCGCTTCGGATCGGCCGACACGTTCTTCTCCCCGAATCTTAACGCTGACAGCCGCGTGCTGATGTACCGCCGCATTGCCGAGCGCGTCAGACGCATCGCTCCGTTCCTCACGTATGACCAGGATCCATACCTTGCCATCTCGAAGGGGCGGCTCCTGTGGATACAGGACGCCTATACGATCAGCCGGCGGTATCCGTATTCCACGCCGAGCGTCGGCGGCATCAACTACATCCGCAATTCAGTGAAGATCACGATCGATGCCTACGACGGCACGACGCGCTTCCACCTGATCGACATGAAGGATCCCGTGGCGGCCACGATCGCGAAAGTCTTCCCTGGTCTGTTCGAGCCGCTCTCCGCCATGCCGGAAGACTTGCGCACCCGCCTGCGTTACCCACAGGGGATCTTTTCCTTGCAGGCAGCGATGTTCGCCACGTTTCACATGACGAATCCCTCGACGTTCTACAACCGTGAGGATCAATGGGACGTGCCTTCGCTGGAGCAGATCAGGGGTGAAGTGAAACCGATGGTTCCTTACTACACCATCATGAAGCTGCCGGGCGAGCGAGATGCCGAATACATCCAGATGTTGCCGTACACGCCGCGCCAAAAAGACAACCTCGCGGCCTGGATGGTCGCGCGCAGCGACGGTAAAAATTACGGTCAGCTCATGGCCTTCCAGTTCCCGAAACAGACGGTGATCTTTGGTCCGCGCCAAGTGGCGGCCCGCATCAGCCAGGATCAGGTGATCGCGCCACAGATCACGCTATGGAACCAGCAGGGCTCCGAGGTGATTCAGGGCAACCTCCTCGTCATTCCCATCGAGGAATCGCTGCTTTACATCCGTCCCCTCTATCTGCGCGCGGCGGGCGGGCGCATTCCCGAGCTCAAGCGGGTAGTCGTCGCTTACCAGAACCACATCGTCATGGAAAAGACGCTGGACGAAGCGCTCGAGCGCCTCTTCCCCACGAGCGGTGCCGAGCAACGCCAAACAGGCATCCGAGAGCCGACGCAACAGCGACCCGTCGAATCCGGCTCCGCCACCCAGCCTTCCAGCAGCGCGGCTTCCCAGGCGCAGCAGCACTACCAGCGCGCACTCGAAGCGCAGCGCGCAGGCGACTGGGCCCGCTATGGCGAAGAGATTCGCTTACTGGGTGAGGCGCTAAAGAGTCTGAACACATCGCCCTGAGTGCGCCGAGGACTAGCCCTTTCCGGTCCTTGGGCCGGCGATCAGCCAGATGATGAAGCCCAGCACCGGCAATAAGACGACCAGCACCGTCCAGAGGACCTTGCGCCCGGTGGAAGCGTTACTTTGGAAGATATTCACTCGCGATGTGGGCAACATCTCCGTAGCCCGGCATTGACGGGAAAGTAGGGGTTTTGGAGCGGCGTTGGCCCGCTGGGCCGCGGGCGTAGGCCGCCCTTATGCCGCTGCCTGTGCCCTTCAGTCTATTCCCGGCTGACGACCCCTCACTGATGATGCTTGCCGTTGCCGACAAACGCATGCCGGCAACGCATCGTCATCACGAGTTTGTTCAACCGGAGAACCATCCATGCTGTCAAACCTTTCACAGTATTCCCCGCAAGGCCTGCTGCCTCAGTTTCCCGGACTGCAGACGGCGGGGTTGCCGCAAATGACCCCGGGCCTGTTTGGTCAGCCCGGTGCATACAACCCGTACAACAGCACTGGTCAGTTCGGTCACGATTCCGGGCAGGCAGGACTGAGTCACCCGTCTGCCTTTGGCGGCCAGCCGAATCCTTTTGTGCAAAACCCGTTCATTCAAAATCAGTTTGCCCCGAGCCCGTTCGCGCCGAATTCTTACCAGGCCAATCCTCATCAACACCAACAGGGCCCGTGGTTACAAAATCCCGGGGCATACAATCCGCTGCAGAGCTCCTTTGGCCAGAATTCCTTTGGCACACATCCGGGCGCGAACATTCCGGTACACCAGATCGTCCCGGTGCTCGGACAGCTTGCGCAACAAATCGCGGTACAGAGTGCGCTCGCCCAGCAGATTGGCATTGCGGTCCAGCAACTCGCTCAGCAGCTCGCCGCACAGGGTCAGCAAGGCTATAGCGGATTCAATCCGCAACAAGCCCAGGCATGGGGTGCCAACCGGTCGCAGACGATTCAGTAGCGACTGTCGAGGATCAATTTGTATGCCTCGGCGGGCACACGGTCAGCGCGGCAGCAACTCGCCTGCCATTGCCCGCCGAGTCGCAATGAGACACACCGGCCCGATGAAACCCATTTGGAGGAATGTTCGATGGCTCAAGATAAAGAGGAACGGCCCAGCGTGGCGGCCAAGAAGACGAGCGAGGCCGGCGAGGATGCGAGGAGGGCTCCGGGAATGCAAAGCCGGTCCGTCCCGCGGGAACCAGGCAACGGCTCAGAGGGCGGACTAGTGACATCGCCTCCCGACAAGCGGCGGGAGCGTTACATCATCGGCACGCGTACCAGCCAGGGAATGACCTATCCCCAACATTCGATGGACGACGTTGTCCAGTACCTCAGTCGTCAGGAGAACGTCGAAATCGTCAAACGCGTCAAGCTGGGCGGCACACAGCCGTTCACGGCCAATGGCCGGAGCGTAAACGAAGTTGTGGTGGCCAAGATCGACGAGTTCAAGGCACAGCGACTGCGGGCTGTCGCGCCCCCCGATTTGATCATCGAGCGCGATTCATTGTTGGCTTGTGCGGATTACCTATCGGTACCCGCGCACGTCCCGTCGATCGGGACATTGCTGCCGCTGCGCTCTGTTGCGACTGACATTTCCATTCGCGTGATCGGAGAGCGCGATCAGCCGCTCGCCAGGGCGACGGTTGTCATTGACGGAGGCGAGCTGCCGGCGCAGGCACTCACGGACGAAAGCGGAAACGCGCGTATCACTTTCTTCGGTGGATCCACGGAGGCGGTCCGTGCGCTGTTCGTCAGGTCTGCGTCCAACCATTGGGATCGCCTCATACCCAGGCCCCGCCTGAGCCCCGGTACCAACACGGTCAAGTTGCGACCTCTGTCGGAAGTTTACCCGAACTTTCCCACTGAGCGATTGCTCGGCTGGGGCCAGCGCCTCATGGGACTCGATCCGACGGCGGGTCGTTTCACCGGCAAGGGTGTCAGGATCGGGTTGATCGACTCCGGGTGCGACAATTCTCATCCGCTGCTGCGGCATGTCGTGCAGGGCAAAGACTTCACCGACGGCGGCACAGACACCAGCTGGGCCCAGGACCTCGTGTCGCATGGGACGCATTGCGCCGGCATCATTAACGCATCTATTACCGAGCAGGGCATCGTCGGTTGCGCTCCCGCCGCCGAGCTTCACGTGTTCAAGGTTATTCCAGAGGGTCGGGTCAGCGACCTGCTGGCGGCACTCGATGAGTGTATCGAGCGGGAGGTCGATCTCATCAATATCAGTGTCGTGAGTGACGAGTTCTCCGAATTGTTGAGTCAAAAGCTGCAGGAGGCGCGGCAGAAAGGCATCGCGTGCATCGTTGCAGCAGGAAACTCCGGCGGTCCGCTTGCATTCCCGGCGACGCTGCCGGGCGTCATGGCAGTGGCTGCTATCGGCAAGCTCGAGCAATTCCCCGCAGACAGCTCCCACATTCTGAGTGTGGTGCCGCAACTGATCGGCAGTGACGATATCTTTGCGGCCAACTTCAGCGGGGTGGGCCCCCAAGTTGCGGTTTCCGCGCCAGGTGTGGCGGTCGTGTCAACGGTTCCTGGCGGAAGCTATGCGGCCGCGGACGGCACCTCTGCGGCGGCGGCTCATGTGACTGGTCTCGCCGCGTTAGTGCTGGCGCATCATCCTCTGTTGCAAGAGGGATCGTTCAAGATGCGCTCGGAGCAGCGCGTCCACGCTTTGTTCGAACTGATCCGTGCGAGCGCAGTGCCTCATTTCCCGGATCCGCAGCGCGGTGGCGCCGGTGTGCCGGATCTGGCGCGCATCCCCGGGGCGCAGAGCTTCAGCATGGGAGTTTTCAGCGCCGATGGCCCGGAGCGAGTCGCAATGCCCAGGTATTGGCCCGCATCGGTCCAAGGTTGGCAGACATGGCTACCCGTGCGGCCGCCGTCAGCGGGACTTTTTTGACGCTCACGTCGCTTCGAGCGCCGGATTCGCATCCGGCGCCGAAGTTGACACTCGCGCTCCCGCGCGCGAGATGGCACGGACCCGTGCTGCAACTTCACCGCGGCGATGCACGTCGAGTTTTTCGCACATGTTGTGTACATGGTTCTTTACAGTCGCGGCTTCGATTCCCAGCTCGCGACCAATCTGCTTGTTCGTCAGCCCGCAATCGACCAGATGAGCAATCTGCAACTCGCGCGGCGATAGCGGCACCATGGGGATATGGCCGTTGCCGGCACTGGCGCAGTTATTGCCGGCCTGCGACAGCATGGCCACGCGCCGATACAGCGACGCAGAGGCGCGGGGTGAGCACAGTAATTCGTCGCACATCACCCGCTCGAGCACTTTTACAACATCGCTGCTTGCAGCGCCGTTGCATATATACCCTGCGGTTCCCGCCGCCGCCAACGCCAAAATATCCTCGTCGGTGTCCTTTACGCCGAAGGCAACAACTCGGGTGTGGGGCGCCGAGGCAACGAGGTCTTTCAGGAACTCAACGCTGTCCTGCCGCGCTGCATCGAACAGGATTACATCGGGGTGCAGCCGTGTATTCTGGTTCCTGGCATGCAGCGTGTCGACGGTGCTCACGACATCTACGTCATCCCGCTTCGAGAGGACTGAGTGCAACCCTTCCTGCACGACTCGAACATCGCTGACGATGAGAACGCGCAATGTCATCGGCCTGCTTCCTGTTGCATGGTTCTATGACGCCTGGGTAGGTGAGGTCCATTGTATGACCGCTGGAACCGCAAGCGGCTCCACAAGGGCGGTGAATTTTTTATGACGAGCTTGCGGCAAAGCGACAGCCTTCGGCGGCTGCAGAAAGCCGTGACTTCAATCTGACTCGACGGCCCGCTGTGGTCGAATTGTAAAGGATTCGTAAAGCTGTCCCGACGGACGTGAATCGCCTGTTAGCGGAAAGCACTCGAATACATCGCATCCCACGAAGGTGTCTGGCTGACGACGAGCGACGAAATAGCCGCTCACTATGTCAACTCGCGGAAATCATCGAGGCAGCGGCCCCCGCCGGGGTCAGCGCCCGAGGCGCAGACAACACGAGCGCGCCATGGGACGGCTGGACTTGCGCGGACCGACGGATTTGTCCCCAGGAGCCGCCAAGGCCGCCACTGTGTGACAGCGGGTGCGATTGCAGGATCAGATGGACGATCCCGCGGGACGTAGTCTATCGTAATGCGAAGACACGCCTTGTTGGTCGCGCCAGATAATGACTGCCTACTCGATGTCCCGCACGCCCCATCCCGCCGAGCTGTTTCTCATGCTGTCGCTTGCTGCTGTGGCTCCGGTTTGGGCACAGCCAAACTCGGCCAACTCTCACTTGGGCAACGATGCGGCGTCTATGAGAGCCAATGCGGATGAGCTCCCGTCCACGCACCGGGCTTACACGGAGGGACATCACTTTCTCATCAAGCTGCAGTCATTCCCGAGCGCCATCCGACTCCAGCAGTACTTCAAAGTGCGGCTCGCCGTCTATGATGGCAACGACCTCCGGCGGCGACTTTCGGATGTCCGCGTGGAGGTCGCAGCAGGCATGGCGCATGACATGGCGGAGGGTTTTGCGCACGGAATGCAGTCCACGCCGAAGGTGGAGATGCGCGACGGTGTCGTGACGGTTTCCGGCCTATTTTTCCATATGCCGGGTGTCTGGACGATGCAAGTCACCGTGCACCATGGAGAGGATGAGGGAACCGCCTCGTTTCAGTTTCCTTGTTGTGAGCAGTGACCGACGCCGAATGAAACACCGTCTCGGCGCCCGACTCGGACTGGCGCTGGCCATGATGACTCTCGTGAGCGCCCAGCTGCTCGCACAGGGCCGCGTCGTCATCCCGGATGACGACCGCAATCTCTACGCCCCGGAAGAACTGCTCGCGATCTATCGCCACTCGCCGTTGGGTCGGTTGCCTCCAGACTCAACCAATCGCGTGGCCGACGATCCGCAGGCCGCAGCCCTTGGCCAGTTTCTGTTCTTCGACGCCCGTTTCTCCCCTAACGGCAAGATCTCGTGTGCTTCATGCCATCGAGCCACCCTGGCGTTTACCGACGGCCGTGCCCTGGCAGAGGGCATGTCTGTCGGCACTCGCAACTCCCCGACAGTGCTCAACGCTGCCTTCGGTCAATGGTACTTTCTTGATGGACGCAGCGATTCGCTGTGGTCGCAGGCCTTGCAACCCTTCGAGAATCCCAAAGAGATCGGTGGCGCTCGCCGACATATAGTGTTTGCGGTGGCGCGCGACCCCGCACTTCGCTTGGCATATGAACGGGTATTCGGGCCGCTTCCGAATCCGGCGCGCAGCCACTCGGTTGATCGAGCATTCAGCAACCTGGGCAAGGCCATCGAGGCTTACGAAAGACGGCTGAGGAGCCCGCCGTCGCCCTTCGATCATTATGTCACCGCCCTCAAACACGGTGATGCACCAGGACAGCGCATGTATCCGGCGGCCGCCAAGCGTGGCCTGAAGCTGTTTGTTGGTGCAGCCCGCTGTGAGCTTTGCCACTCCGGGCCCGCCTTCAGCGATGGACAGTTTCACAACCTCGGTCTGTCCCTCACCCCGGGCGAGGCGCTGGATCCGGGGCGCGAGTTGGGTATCCGCGGCGTGCGAGCCGACCCCTTCAACGGTGTTGGATCGTTCAGCGATGCACCAGCCCGGAGCGGCGTGCGGGAGCGACTGGCATTCCTGCCGGAACCGCAGTCGCAGGCCGGCGCATTCAAAACACCGACTCTACGTGAGATCGCGCGGACGGCGCCCTACATGCATGACGGCCGTTTTACCGATCTGGAGCAGGTAATCAGCTTCTACGCCGCCGGTGAGACGTCGATGCCCACCGGGACCAAGATCGGGCAACGTGAACGGACACTGGATCTGATCCCGCAACTGAATCGCGCACAACAATCAGACCTCATCGAGTTCCTGCGCACCTTGACCAGCCCGCCCTTGCCCGCGGCCCTCGCGCGAGCGCCGTCGCAGCCGTAAGTCAACTAGTCATAAGTTGACTCGAGCATAACTTAAAACTAACCTTCGGATAGTTGACCCACGCGCGCTTGACAATTGTTGCACACATCGCTAGCGCACCCGCCCCGGGTCCATGACGAAGCATCCTTTTGCGCATCGCACCATGATCGTTCGTCGCCCGGTCTCAACAGCACTCCCGCCGCACACTGTATGAAGTTGTTGATCGACTCGTAGCAAACGCTGAAAGCGTTTGTATTGCATGGGCGAATACTCATCCAGGTTGGTACGCGGCGGTTGCGACGGCCGCCCGGCAATTGCCATGGCATGCTTCGTGCACCTGCCTTCCAGGCTAGTTCCGTTTGGAGATCGACCGGGCAATCAACCACGGATGTTAAAACACGGTTTTGCAGGAGAGCGAGCCTTCCACCCGCAAGGGTCGGAGGACTCCACCGAAGGCGCAAACTCCCATGATCGCTCAGGTTCCTGCACTGCAAGACCGTCTTGCCGACTGAAGAGAGGTGCGCGATTGCGTGCATCCACCGAAGGGGCAACGCATGGTTCATGCGGAATCTCTCAGGTACCAGTACAGCGGGAGCGGCGTCATTACTCAACTTGCTGGTTGAGTCATGCGTCTTTGTAAACGCTGTCTCCGGAGAGTTAATGAAAACGATCGGCAAGAGCGACCACGCACACAGGAGCGCCGCCCGCAAGGCAGGCGGAATCCGCCCGTCACCAGGCCTCATACGCCCTGAAGTGATGCGCCGGCAGACCAGCTAGTCAAGAACGCCCGGAATCAAACAAAACTCGATTTCTGACCGTCGTGACGGGCGGCCGGTTCGCGCTGTTGCGCGCGAATGAATCAACAACAAGCTATCAGGTGGGTACCTACATCATGAGAAGATCACACGGTGACGAGCCTCGCCGGCGCACGGATTGCGGCCGCGCTTTCACAGCGGCGCGCAGAAGTTGGCAGGCTGTCATCAGCAGCTCGTTACTCCTCCTCGGACCTGCGCTGGGTAGCGGGCTCGCGCTGGCGCAAAACACCCCTGTCGCCGGGAGCGCGGCGCAGTCGTCGCAAAAAGAGGCCACGCGACTTGCCAGCAATGACACCGCACCTGCGGCCTCTGCCGTAGCCGACGCCGCGGAGGGCCCTGCCGCCTCTGCCGGGGAGCCCGCGGCAGAGGCGGGCAGCAGCGACGCAGGCGTCCAGGAAGTCGTTGTTACCGGATCGCACATTGCACGCAGCGACTATGACTCGCCACAGCCGGTGACTGCCATCAGCGCCGCCTCCCTGGAGGCCGCGGCGCCCGCCAACATCATTGACTTCGCGGTGACGTTGCCGGCCCTGGCCGGGAGCACGACGGTGAATAACTCCTCCGGCGCGCTCTCCAACGGTGAGGCGGGCGTCGCTGCCCTGAACCTGCGCAACCTGGGAACCGCTCGCACCCTGGTACTGGTTGACGGCCAGCGCTGGGCGCCTTCCACCATCGAGGGTTTGGTCGATATCAACACCATTCCGCAGTCCCTGATCACCGGTATAGACGTCACCACCGGCGGTGCCTCGGCGGCGTACGGCTCCGGCGCCGTGGGCGGCGTGGTCAACTTCATCCTCAACAAGAAGTTCACCGGGGTAAAGGCTGACTACCAGTACAGCGAGTACCAGCTGTATGACGACCCGCAGAACAAGTTCACGCTGACTGCCGGCACCGGCTTCGCGGACGGCCGCGGCCATGTCCTCTTCAGCGGCGAGGTGTTCGGTGAGCAGGGCAACCTCAACAGCGTGCCGGAGTATGACAAGAACGGCTACTTCTCCATGCCCAACACCGCAGCCAACATCGCCGCCGGCGGCCCGCAGGTTCTGGTCGGGCCTCACATGGGCCTCTCGACCCTGACACCGGGCGGCCTGATCACCTCCGGTCCGCTCAAGGGCACCTACTTCGGTGTCGTTGGGGCAAATGGCGTGCCCAGCGTCAACCAGCTGGCCTACGGCAGCCCGGTGAACGGGCAGTGGATGCAAGGCGGCGACTGGAAGTACACCGACTCCGCGCAGTTCGGCTCTACCGCGCTGATTCCGCGGCAGCGTCGCGCCAGCGCCTTCGGCCGTCTCAGCTTCGAGCTCAACGACAGCACCGAGGTTTACTCCGAGCTGTCCTGGGCCCGCTATCACGGCTTCTCCTACTACGACGCCCCTACTACTACCGGCATCTCGATCTCTGTCAACAACCCCTTCCTGCCGGCATCCGTGGTCTCGGCTATGCATGCGGCCAACGTCCCGACCTTCACCATGGGCACCAGCAATGCCTACTTCGGTCCGGCGGCAAGCGACACGGTACGCTCCTCCGAGCGCGCCAATATCGGCGCCGACGGTTCGTTCCATGTATTCGGCCAGACCTGGAAGTGGGATACCCACGCCTTGATTGCCCAGACCGCCGACATCGAGGAGCTGCCCGGAACCTACAACAACGCCAACTTTGCCAACGCCATCAATGCAATCGCGGGTCCCAACGGACCTGTCTGCGCCTCCGCGGCGGCCCAGGCCGCCGGCTGTGTGCCGCTGAACATCTTTGGCGTCAACCCCGTCCAGAGCGCCGCGGCCCGGGCCTACGTGCTGGGCGACCCGACGCGTCACGAGTGGTTCCAGCTGGATGAGGGCGCGGCCAATTTCTCCACCAACGACTTCGCGGGCTGGGCGGGCCCCATCTCGTTGGCAATCGGCGCCGAGGGCCGTAGGGAAGCCGTGACCGGCAATGTCCCGGTACAGTACGACCCGACCTACGGCAACTACTGGAAGTACGGCAACTACGTAGCTACCCACGGTAGCTACACCGTGGCCGAGGGCTACGTGGAGACTCTGATTCCGGTGCTGAAGGGCCTCAACTTCAACGGCGCCGCGCGCTACACCAGCTACAGCACCTCCGGTGGCACCGATTCCTGGAAGTTGGGTCTGACCTATAGCCCGATCCGCGATATCACCTTCCGCGCCACCCGATCGGCCGACATCCGCGCGGGTAACCTGGCGGAACTGTTCTCTCCCGGCACGGCGCGCACCAACTCCGTGACCAACGACTTTGACAACAACAACAGCCTGCTGTTCGTGCAGAAGCTGGAGGGGTCCACGAAAGTCCAGCCCGAGACGGCGAAGACTGACGTGTTGGGCGTGGTGTTCCAGCCGAGGGCGGTGCCCGGGTTGCAGGCTTCGGTGGACTACTACAGCATCAAGATCTATAACCTGATCAGCGACCTGACCGCACAGCAGGAGGTCGACGCCTGCTACTTCAACAAGATCCAGAAATACTGTGACAATCTGCTGCTGAACGGCTTTGGCCTGGGCAGCAGCGGCGCCAGCACACCGGTCATCGTGCAGGTCTACGAGAACCTGTACAGATTGAACGAAAAGGGCATGGACTTTGAGGCCAGCTACCCGGTCGACCTGTCTTCCCTGTGGAGCCCGCTCGGCCAGCTCACCTTCCACGCGATCGCTACCCACTACATCAACTACACCACCAACAACGGCGTAACGGCCGTCAACCTCGCGGGTTCCAATGCTCCCGGCAATGCTACGCCGAACTGGATGGGCCGCCTCGAGACGATGTATATCAAGAACTCCTGGACCTTCGACGTGGTCTCACGCGTCGTGAGCCCCGGCAACCTCAACGACGCCTCGGACATCTATATCCAGTGCGCCGCGAACTGCAAGGCGGGAACCGGGGTCTACAAGACCGCCAATGTTACCTCGGTACCCGGCCAGATCGTGTTCGATGGCACGATCAGCAAGAAGTTCGACCTCTCCGACCGGGGGCAGGCGAACGTATATCTGATGGTGCGGAACCTGCTCAACCGTCAGCCGCCGGTAATTGCCGGGTTGAGCAGCACGAACTACGGTGCGGAGAACGTCCCGGCGTATCCCCAGACCAACACCTATCTGTACGACTATCTGGGCCGTGAGTTCACGCTGGGCGTGAAGGTCCAGTTCTGACGCGGACGAAAGGACCCCAAGGAGAACCAATGAAAAGCCAGAATCTGAAAACGATCCGTACCGCCGTCCGCGCCGCGCTGCTCATCGGCAGCGCGGCACTCCTGCCCATACTCCCTTCCGCCGCCACGCAGTCGATGGCGCCGGGACGGCAGGTGGCGGAATCCGGCCCCAGCGCGCCGGCCACCGGGATCCGTCCGCAGGGCGACACCGAGATCTCGATCGACATGAGCCAGGTCAAGAACCCGGATCTGCCGAAGATCTTCAACTACATCGATGCTCACATCGATGAGCACGTGCGCAACCTGCAGAAGTGGATCCAACAGCCGAGCGTCTCCAACACCGGCGAGGGCATCCAGGAATCCGCCCAGATGGTCAAGGGCTACTTCGACCAGTTGGGTTGCCAAAGCACCAAGGTTTACGACCCGGGCATCGCCGAGTGGGGTCAACAGAGCAATCCCGTCGTGTACGCCAAGTGCGACGAGGGCGCCAAGAAGACCCTGGTAGTCTACTGGATGTACGACACCATGCCGATCACACAGCCTGACCTGTGGACCCGGCCGCCCTTCGCGGGCGACATCGTGGAGCAGGCGCCGTACAAGAAGGTGCTGATCGGACGCGGCGCGGTCAACTCCAAGGGGCCGCAGATGGCGCAGTGGAATGCGTTGATGTCCATGAAGGCGGTCACCGGCAAGCTGCCTGTGAACCTGATCATCGTGGCCGAGGGCGATGAGGAGCGCATGGACATGGGCTACCGCACCTTCATCAAGGCGCACCCGGAGCTGTTCAAGGGCGCTGATGCCATGTTCGTGTTCGGCGGCCAGCTGGGCATCATGGGTGGCTCGGAAGGATGTCTGTTCATCGAGCTGACGACCTCGGGCAAGTCCTGGGGCCGCGGACCTGTGTACAGCGACATCCACGGCGCCAACAAGCGCTCGGTGGATTCGCCGGCCTGGCGTCACATCAAGATGCTCTCGACACTGGCAACCGAGAACGGCAACAAGGTGTTGATTCCGGGCTTCTACGACAACATCGTGCCGCTGACCGCGGTGGAGAAGGCCAAGCTGGCAGAAGCCGCCAAGAAGATGAAGCCGGATGAAGCGGCCAAGAACCTGGGCGTGGCGCGCTTCATTGCCGACAAGCCGGTCGATATCGTCACCATGTCCCGCTATGGCACCTCGTTCAACGTGGACGGCATCTGGAGCGGCAACATGTTCCCGGGAGGCTCGGGCGCGATCCTGCCAAACACCATCACATCCAAACACAACATCCGCTATGTGCCAAACATGACCGGTCCGGACATCGTGAAGAAGCTGCGTGCCTACCTGGACAAGGAGGGCTACCAGGATGTGAAGATCAACGTGGTGGGGGATGTGCCGTGGGCGAAGATGCACTACGACACCGACATTGCGCACGCGGTGGAGAAAACCTTCAAGGCGTTCAACATCGACTATCAGCAGCCGCTGGAGGACCAGGCCTCGATCCTGGGCGGCTACTGGCCGGCATACCTGTTCGCGGGCGATCCAATCAACATCCCGATCGCCGGCGGCATGGCCGGATCCGGCGGCGGCGCGCATTCCGCCAACGAGTTCTACGTCATCGAGGGCGCGAAAAAGACCTACGGCATGGCCGGCGCGGAGAAGTCCGTGGCCATGACCCTGTACAACTTCGCCGGCTCGAACTGAAACCGAAGGGAGTCTGCAGCATGAAGAACATCCGGACATTTGTCCGCGCCGCGCTGCTGACCGGTAGCGCCGCGCTCCTGCCGATTGCGGGCGCCGTCGCCACCCAGTCGATGGCACCAGGACGGCAGGTGGCCGAATCCGGCCCCGGCGCGCCGGCCACCGGAATCCGTCCACAGGGCGATACCGAGATCTCCATCGACATGAGCAAGATCAAGAGCCCGGAGCTGCCGAAGATCTTCAACTACATCGATGCTCACATCGATGAGCACGTGCGCAACCTGCAGAAGTGGATCCAACAGCCGAGCGTCTCCAACACCGGCGAGGGCATCCAGGAGTCCGCCCAGATGGTCAAGGGCTACTTCGACCAGTTGGGTTGCCAGCTGACGAAGGTTTACGACCCGGGTATCACTGAGTGGGGCCAGCAGAGCAACCCGGTCGTGTACGCCAAGTGCGACGAGGGTGCCAAGAGGACGATCGTAATCTACTGGCAGTACGACACTATGCCGGTCACGCAGCCCGATCTGTGGATCCGTCCGCCGTTCGCCGGTGACCTCGTGGAGCAGGCGCCGTACAAGAAGGTGCTGATCGGACGCGGTGCCACGAACTCCAAGGGCCCGGAGATGTCGCAGTGGAACGCCCTGATGTCCATCAAGGCCGTGACCGGTAAGCTGCCGGTCAACATCATTTTCGTCGCCGAGGGCGACGAGGAGCGCATGGACGTGGGCCTGCGCACCTTCGTCAAGGCGCACGCCGACCTGTTCAAGGGTGCGGAAGCCCTCTACGGGCCGGGGCCCTCGGAAGGTTGCCTCTTCATTGAGTTGACCACTTCCGGCAAGTCCTGGGGCCGTGGACCTGTGTACAGCGACATCCACGGCGCCAACAAGCGCTCGGTGGATTCGCCGGCCTGGCGCCACATCAAGATGCTTTCGACGCTCGTGGCCGATAACGGCAACAAGGTGTTGATTCCGGGCTTTTACGACAACATCGTGCCGTTGACGGCGGCAGAGCAGGCCAGCCTCCAGGAGGCCGCCAAGAAGATGAAGCCGGAAGAGGCGGCCAAGAACCTGGGGGTGGCCCGCTTCATCGCCGACAAGCCCATCGACATCGTGACCATGCAGCGCCACGGAACCTCGTTCAACCTGGACGGCATCTGGAGCGGCAACATGTTCCCGGGGGGCTCGGGCGCCATCCTGCCAAACACGATCACCTCCAAACACAACATCCGCTACGTGCCGAACATGACAGGTCCGGATATCGTCAAGAAGCTGCGTGCCTACCTGGATAAGGAGGGCTATCAGGACGTGCAGATCCATGTGGTGGGCGATGTACCCTGGGCCAAGCAGCGCCACGATACCGAGATCGCGAAGGCGTCCGACCGGATGTTCGACGCGTTCGGTGCGGAGCGTCGTTCGCCGCCGGTCGAGAACCAGGCCAGCATCATGGGCGGCTACTGGCCGGCGTACCTGTTCTCGGGTGATCCAATCAACCTCCCGATCGCAGGCGGTGCGGCGGGTTCCGGCGGCGGTGCGCATGCCGCGAACGAGTTCTACGTAATCGAGGGTGCGAAAAAGACCTACGGCATGGCCGGCGCGGAGAAATCCGTCGCCACCGTGTTGTACAACTACGCCGGTCTCAACTGAGGGAGCGCATCATGTCAATTATTTCACTGCGTAACCTGACCAAGACTTATCAGATGGGCGACAGCACCGTGCACGCATTGCGCTCGGTGTCGCTGGACGTGGAGCAGGGCGAGTTCGTCACTATCATCGGACCGTCCGGGTCGGGTAAATCGACCATGATGCATATGCTGGGCTGCCTGGACCGTCCCACTTCGGGCCAGTTCCTGTTCAATGGACGGGATGTGTCCTCGCTTTCGCGTGACGAGCTCGCCGGGATCCGCAACAAGCAGATCGGCTTCGTGTTCCAGGGGTTCAACCTGCTTCCGCGTACGACGGCGCTGGAGAATGTGGAAGTGCCCTTGTTGTATAACCGCCCGGTGGTGCCGGCGGCGGAGCGTCACAAGCGAGCGTTGGCGGCGCTGACCGCGATGGGCTTGGGAGATCGGGCGCATCACCATCCCAGCCAGTTGTCGGGCGGCCAGCAGCAGCGCGTGGCTATCGCCCGCGCGCTGGTGAACGAACCCAACCTGATCCTGGCTGACGAGCCCACTGGCAACCTCGACACCAAGACTAGCGTCGAGGTGATGGCGTTGCTGCAAGAGTTGCGGGAGAAGCGCACCATTACCGTGGTGCTTATCACCCACGACATGGACGTGGCCCGATATGGTACGCGTATTGTGTCCATCCGCGATGGGCAGATCGTGAGCGACAGGCCCAACATTCAAACGCGGGCGGCCGAAGTGGCGCCCCCGCTCAGCGTGGTCAATGGATGACCGGCCGATGATGCCAATCCGTCACTGCCTGACACTCACGTTGGGCGCGCTCAAGCGCAATCGCCTCCAGACCGTACTGGCCATCGTCGGCATGGGGGTCGGTGTGGGCGCACTCGTGACCAGCGTTGCTCTAGGCCGGGGTGCGCAGCACGCCATCAACGAGCAGCTACGCGCCGCTGGCGCCAACGTCATCGTGGTGACAGCAGGCAACTACCTGCAGGGAGGGGGCAATGTTGGCACACATGAGGGGGGCGAGATCATCGGCACGCCGACTGGTCCTAAGTCGGGCGATGAAGGCACCAGCCACAACGGCGCGCTGCTGCCGCCGCAGTTGCAGTTGGATCGGCCGCCGACCGAGTCCTATGACGGGGCGCTGCCCATTGCCTACAGCGGCGCCGACCGGCTGGGGCGCCCCACCGGGGCGGTGTGGTATGGCGGCACTGGCGCCCCATGGGTCTTCATGAACGTACACGAGGAAGACGACCCCTTCGCGGTCCATGACCACCCGACGGCGGCGCAGCGTCTGGGTGACTCGATGGCGGGGCTGGGGGCGGCCGCTACCCTGACACGGAAAGACGCTGACGCCATCCGCGCTATGCCGGGCGTGCAGTATGTGGCCTCCAGCGTGCAAGAGGACCAGCGCCTGAAAGTGTTGGAAGGGGGCGAGGAAAAGACCTGGTTCACCTACATGCGTGGCACTGACGACACTCTGCCGATGATCCGCACCGGCTGGGTGTTCCCACGTGGCGCCTTTTTCACCGAAGAGGATGTCAAGGCCGCACGTCAGGTAATGGTGTTGGGTCGTGTTGCCGCTGATCACCTGTTCGGGCACGACGCTAATCCCGTCGGCCGCACCGTGATGCTGTGGAACCAGAAGTTCACGGTAGTTGGTGTGCTCGGCAGCCGCAGCTGGGCGGCGCAGCCCACGCCCGGCGACCACGAGTTCGACGCCTTCTACGTGCCAGTCACCACCGTCCAGAAACTATTGGACCTGGGTAAACTCAACACCATCACGTTGACGACGTACTCGGTGGGCGACACAACGCAGATCGCGCGCCGGATCGTCGATCTCCTGCGTCAGCGGCACAAAATCAACGACCGCATGCCGGATGACTTCATGGTGCGCACCGAGGCGCAGCTGGCTATCGGGCACGGGCTGCCACCCTCGGTGGCTCGAGTGCTCGGCGGCAACATGGCTGGCGTGGACCAGATCACCATCGGCCGCATCGCAGACTCTCTCAAGCGCGCCAACAACACGATGCTCAGCCTGCTGGCGGGCGTGGCCACCGTGTCGCTGCTGGTTGGTGGCATTGGCATCATGAACATCCTGCTCTTGTCCGTAACCGAGCGCACGCGCGAGATCGGCCTGCGTGTTGCGGTAGGCGCGCAGCGCAGCGATGTCATCATGCAGTTCGTGGCCGAGGCCGTGCTACTGAGCCTGGTTGGCGGTCTGCTGGGCACGGTTGTGGGCGCTTTGGCCTCTGGCAGCCTGGAAAGGCTGTTCAAGTATTCGATCGACATCTCTATCGCCTCGAGCCTGGCCGCCATCGCGGTGGCGGCGGTCCTTGGCGTCATCTTCGGCGTCTATCCGGCCCGGCGCGCCGCGGGTCTGGACCCCATCGAGGCTTTGCACCATGAATGAAAGTACGCGTCTGTTAGGTCTGGTCGTATCACTGCTTGCTGCAGCGGGAGTGGCCTGGGCCCACGACGAGCACGCTCCCCACTTCGACGCCCCGCAGCACGGCGGGGTGGTGCTGCAGTTTCACGACGAGATCCACTACGAGTTGGTAACGAGCCAGGGGGGAAAGCAGCTTCAAGTGTGGCTGAGCGACGCCCACCGCCGCCCGCTGGCGGCTTCCGAGGTCGCCGACCTGGTTGCCGAGGTCGGCCATCCCGGCAACCAGGTGGAGCAGGTGGACATGCACATCAGCGACGACGGCGGCTGTTGGATCGGCGCCGTGCATCTGAAGGACCCCGCCGACATCGTGCGCATCGGCTTCACCTATCACATGATGACAGCCACCGGCAGCACGAAGTACGAGATCTTGCTGCATCCTCCGACGCCACCCGCCGCGCCGCACGGGCAGGACCACGCTCATGACGGTGCCCACACGTGAGCATCAACATTGGCGGAGCCGCTAAATCCTTGGTCCGCAACCGTCTTCAAGCCGCGCTAACACTCATCGGCATGAGCGTCGGTGTGGCCATGGTGGTGATCGTCTCAGGGTTGGGCCTCGGCGCACACCAGAAGATCGAGTCGCAGCTACAGAGCGCGGGTCCTACGCTGATCACGATCCGTTCCGGCAACTTCACTCCGGCGGGCGCATCGGGCACCGGCCAGGAAGACGGGAGCGGTGGCGAGGTTGGACAGGGTGGTGGCGCGCTATCGGTCGGTGACGGCGGCGCAGGCTCAGACTTGAATGCCGCCAACCCCAACGTCCAGGCCGCGCGGAAGGTGATCAAGATGTCCCGCTTTCACAGCCCGGCCACGCCGTTGGGCGAGGCGGACGTGCGAATGGTGTCCGGGATGCGAGATGTTACCGCCGTGGCTGCTTCCATGGACGGCAATGTTAGCCTGGCGCAGGAAGCCGGCACACTGATGCGTGTGGTGCACGTGAACGGCTTTCAGTCCTCCTGGCCGGACATGCAGGGCTGGAGGCTTGCCTCCGGCCGCTGGATCAGCGATTCCGAGCAGCGCGACGGCGCGGCGGTGGCACTGCTGCCGATTGGCGCCGCGGCTCGGCTGTGGCCAGATGCCGCGACGCCTTTGGGTCAGACCCTGAAGTTCAACGGCCGTGTCGTTACTGTGGTGGGCACGTTCACTGCCCACGACATTGACACGCAGGCCGTCATTCCGCAGGTGTACACCGACCTAATACAAGCCAAAAAATTGCTGGGCCGAGATGACTACGACGCAATTACCATGCGCGCCAGCGCGGTGGACTTGATGTCAGCGTTGGCGGCACGGATCAGCACTTCTCTGCGCGAGCTGCACAAGTTGTCGGCCGATACCTTCGATGACTTCCGTGTACAGACCCAGAGTGCCTCGGCGATGAGGGGCATGGGCACCAGTCCCAGCACCGTTCGTTCGGTGCATTCCAACATGTTCAACCTCGACCAAGCGTCATACGAGCAAATGGCGCGCAGCCTGCGCAAGGCGGGACAGACTTTCAGCCTGTTGCTGGCCGGCGGCGCTGCGGTGTCGCTGCTCGTGGGCGGCATCGGCGTAATGAACATCATGCTCGTGTCGGTGACCGCCCGTACCCGCGAGATCGGGCTGCGGATGGCCGTAGGCGCCCGTACCCGCGATGTGCTGGTGCAGTTCCTGGCCGAGGCCATCATGCTCGCTATGGTAGGCGGCCTGTTGGGTGTGTTGCTCGGCACCGTGGGGCTTACCACGCTGAGCCACACCCTGCACTGGGCCACCGCTATTTCTCCCACCATGTTGGTTCTGGCGTTACTGATGGCGACCATCACCGGCGTGGTGTTCGGCTACGGTCCGGCGCGTCGCGGGGCCATTCTCGATCCCGTCATCGCGCTGCGCTCCGAGTGACCATGACTCTAGATGCGCGTTTTTTCGCTGGAGGTACTCCATGATCGCCCTGTTGCCCGTCAATATGCGATTGGCGCTGCGCTCGCTGAACCGCAACCGCCTGCGCACTTTGCTCACCATGCTGGGCATCATCATCGGCGTGGCTGCAGTTCTCACCATGGTTGGTCTGGGCGCCGGTGCACGCACGGCCGTACAGAGCAACGTGAAGAGCGCTGGCGCGAACCTGGTGTTCGTCAAGGCTGGCAACTATACCCGCGGCGGCGAGAGCGTTGGCATCGCCACAGGTCTCGGTGCGGCGACCACACTGGTGCCGGCGGACGCGCAGGCCATTCGCGACAACGTAATCGGCATCCTGAACCTGTCGCCGGAGGTGAATACGCGCACCTTCGTGGCGGTGGACGAGGCGCGCGATTTCACGATGGTGCACGGCGTGGATGTGACCTACGCTGATGTGTATGCTTGGGACTTCAAGCCCGGACGCATGTTTACCGAACAGGATGTGCAGTCGGCTGCCAATGTAGTGGTGATCGGGCAGGGTCTGGCGGAATCGCTTTTCCCAAATGGCACCAGTCCATTGGGCGGCAAGGTGACTGTGCGCGGTACGGCCTACACCGTGGTCGGCGTCACCGTCGGCAGTGGCGAGGAGCAGGGCAAGGAGCTGTTCATGCCTTGGAGCACGCTACAGCGCAGCTTGAATATCAAACACCTGGATGGCATCACGGTAGCCGCGCAGCGAGCCGGTGACACCTCTCGCGTGGCCGACGCCATCAAGGCGCTGGTGCGCGAGCGCCACGGCATCAAAGCCACTGACGCTACGACCTACATGGCCGCGGCGGGCAACGCTGGCGGCACGCCGGATGACTTCACAGTGCAGACCCAGGCGGCGCAGGCCATTACCAAGGGACTGTATACGCCGGCCGCAGCTTTCGCGCTGGCCAACATGCCGGGCTTGGACGAAGTAACGCTGGATTCCATGAGCAACACCTTGGACCATGCCAGCG